>CADCUW010000399.1 GCA_902805985.1 uncultured Rubrobacteraceae bacterium | reverse complement strand
CAGCGCCCCACCCGGCAGCGAGAACAGGAGCCAGGGCAACTGCTGCGCGACGGCGACGCCGGCCACTAGAACGGGATCCCGGGTCACGGATGCGGCCAGGAACGGCCCGGCAGCCAGCGTGACCCCGTCGCCCAGAAAGGAGACCGTGCTCGCCGTCCACAGCTTACCGAAGTTCGTCCAGCGTCCAGCGAAGCGCAGGTCAATCCCCAAGTCTCCTCCCGAAAGCATACACGCGGCTCCCCACGGCTACGGGGCATGCGATGGGTGCTCTCCCGGCCTCGGGAAGCGTCAGACCGCTTAAGAAGTTCGCACAACGCATCGTATACCGACCCGATCCCGAACCCCAGGTGGGGAGGTCGCGGCGAGTACCGTGAGGAACCCAGATCGGACGCCCGGGCCGCGTCGTCCTCGCGCCGCTTTGGGATCCCCTGTCGGTCGTCTCCTCGTCGCCGTTCTGGTCGCCCTTGTCTTGCCGCCGGTTGGCTGCCGGAGTCCCGGCCTGCCCGTTCCTTCCGGCGGGGCGGATCCTCCGCCTTCTGGCTCCCTGTCCGTGAGCTTTATAGACGTCGGCCAGGGCGACAGCGTGCTCGTGCAGGCCGGGGGGAGAGCTACCTGATCGACGCCGGCAGGGTCGAGGAGGGCCCGAACATCGTGGATTTTCTGCGCGACCGGGGCGTGCGCGACCTCGACGGCATCGTCGTCAGCAACCCCGACACAGACCACATCGGCGGCTTTATAGACGTCTTCGACGCCTTCCCGGTCGAGACCGTCTACCTCTCGGGTGACCCGAAGGGCACCCTTACCTACAACACCTTCCTGCGGGCCGCCCGCGAGGAGGGCTCTGAGGTGGAGGTCGTGCGGGCCGGGATGCTCATGGACTGGGGCGGCGTTCAGGCGGACGTCATCGCCCCGCCGACGGACGCCGAGGGCGGTCTCTTCTCCGAGACCACCGATAACTCCGTCGGCATCCTGCTCACCTACGGCACGGCCCGCGTCCTACTCGCCGGCGACGCCGAGGCCAAGGGTGAGGAGTACATGGCGAATGGTTCGTACACCGGCCCGCTCACGGTCATCAGCGTTCAAAACTACAAAATCGAAGGGACTCGAGTTCAGGGCCCTGCTGACCGAAGACGGCGTGGAACGGCTAGAACTAACCGGACCCTAGAAGGCGAAGGTCAGGCCAGACGAGAAAGTTTACGGGAACCCTAAGGCGGACGCGTGAGGTCGGAAACACCCAGCCGCCTGCGCTGCGGTTCCGCGCTTGGCTGAATGAAGAAACCCTCGAACCGGAGCTATCTTTGTTCCGACGCTAGCCGGGCAGTCCAGCCTCCCGGGCCGCCTGCTCGGCCGTCATCTCCCGCCCCTCGGTCCACGCCTGCGTCCACGCTTGATCGTCCTTGAGGCTGGCGCGGGCGGCGGCCACCTCCCGCCGGCGAAGGGAGCGGTCGGGCGCGTGGGGGTAGGCGGCAACCTCGATGGTCTCCAGGAGCGCCTCGGCCGCTCCCCACAGCCGCGCCGCACGGATCAGAGCGCCCTTGGAGGCGGCGACCGCCGCCAACCCCTCGAGAAAATAGGCGACGTTGGTCTCGTCCCCGACCTCCACCGAGAGGCCCAACCCTTCTTTGAGCAGCCCCCCGGCGCGGTCGTCGTCCCCCTCGGCGCGCGCCACGGTCGCGAGGCCGTGGAGCGCCACGGAGGCGCCCTCCCGGGCCCCCGCCTCCCTGGCCAGCGACAGCCCTCGCTCGGCGAGCTGCCGGGCGCGGGCGAGGTCCCCGCGCCCGAGCGGCACGGCAGTAGCGAAGCCCAAGAGGAGGCTGGCGGACCATGCGTCGCCTATCTCCAGGGCCAGGGCCGTGGCTTCTTCGAGGAGGGCTATCCCGCGCTCTTGTTGCCCCCGGCCGAGGGCCACAATCCCCGCGCTGCTCTGGGCGCGCATGACCCCCTCCTTGTCCCCCAGCCGCCGGAACAGCCCGAGGCTCTCCTCGATCAGGGGACCGGCGGCCCCGTAATCCGCCTGCGCCTGGGCCATCGTGCCCGCGGCGAACAGGAGCTTCGCCCGGGACGGGACGGGCAGATCCGCCGCGTGCGGGAGGGCCTCCTCCGTCAGGCGGCGCCCCTCGGCGTAGTGACCCCGAAGCCACCAGAGCGGCAGCATCGCCCAGGCCATCCGCGCGACTGTCTGCGCCTCGCCGCGCTCCAAGGCCCACGACATGGCGGCCCGCAGGTTGTCGCGCTCCGTCTGCAGCCGCCCTAGCCAGGTCGCCTGCTCGGGGCCTCTCAGCCTCGGCTCGAACCGCTCCGCCAGCGTCAGGTAGTACCCGGCGTGCCTTCGGCCCGTCTCCTCCGCCTCTCCGCTCTCCCCCAGCTTCTCGAGGGCGTACTGCCTTATCGGCTCGAGCATCCCATAGCGGGTCTCGCCTGCCCCGCCCGCCTCCGCCGTCACCAGCGACTGCTCCACCAGGCGCCCGAGCAGGTCGATGGCCTCTTCCGGGTCTACCTCTTCCGGGACGCCCACCGCCTCCGCGGCCTCCAGCGAGAAGCCGCCGGCGAAGACCGAGAGGCCGCGGAAGAGCCCCCGCTCGTCTTCGGTGAGCAGGTCGTGGCTCCAGTCGAGCGCCGCCCGCATAGTCCTCTGGCGCGGAGGAAGATCCCGCTTCCAGCCCGACGAGAGGGCGCGGTCGAGGTGCGAGAGGAGCGCCGCGGGGTCCAGGAACCTCGCCCGCGCGGCGGCCAGCTCCAGCGCGAGGGGCAAACCTGCCAGGCGCCAGCAGATGGCCACGACCGCCGCGGCGTTCTCCTCGGTAACCGCGAAGGAGGGGGCGGACGCCCTGGCCCGGTCCACGAAGAGGCGGCCGGAGGCCGAACCGAGCACCTCCTCCCTGAGTGACGCGCGGATCGAGGAGGGCAGCCCCAGCGGCGGCACGGGGTACTCTTGCTCCCCCCTGACGCGCAGGGGTGCGCGGCTGGTGCAGAGCACGGTGACGTTCAGGGCGACTTCGATCAGACCGGCAACCTCCGGCGCGGCCTCCAGCACCTGCTCGAGGTTGTCGAGCACGAGGAGCGACCGCTTGTCCCGGAGGTAGGCTTGCAAGCCCTCGTAGGGGGTCTGGCCTTCCGTCTCCCTCACCCCGAGGGTCTCGCATACCGTGGTCATGGCGATTGAGGGGTCTACCACCGAAGCCAAGGACACGAAAGACACGCCATCCGGGAAAGACCCTGCGGCTAGCGAAACTCGCGCCGCTTCGAGGGCGAGTCGGGTCTTGCCGACGCCGCCGGCCCCGGTGAGCGTCAGCAGACGCGCCCCCCGTTGGCGCAGAAGCTCCACGATTCTCTCCAGGTCGTCCTCCCTTCCGACGAGCGGCGTGGGCGGCACCGGGAGGGGGTGCTCGGGTACGGTGACGGGGGCCGTCGGGGCCGCCTGCCCGCGCTTCGGCACGGCCGCGAGGAGGGAGGCGCGCTCGACGTCGGATAGCCCCAGCGCGTCCGCGAGCGAGCGGACGGTGTGCGGGTAGGGACGCTTCCTCTCGCCGCGCTCCAGCACGCCGACGGCGTGCGCGGTGAGCCCCGCCCGCGCCGCCAACTCCTCCTGCGTGAGGCCGACCTCCTCGCGTAGGCTCCGTAGACGCGCACCGAAGGCGGTTCCCCGCCTCGGGGCCTTATCGCGACGTGCTCCGCTCCCTTCCACGCGTCCAAGAATACCAAGGGGACGGGGGGCGGTTTTGTGCCGAGGCGCGGCCTTCGGCGCCTTCCCCCCAATCCTGACGCTACCCAAACGCTTCGTCCCGTAAGGGCGGC
This sequence comes from uncultured Rubrobacteraceae bacterium, assembly GCA_902805985.1. Taxonomy (GTDB): domain Bacteria; phylum Actinomycetota; class Rubrobacteria; order Rubrobacterales; family Rubrobacteraceae; genus Rubrobacter_D. The sequence goes on along the minus strand of CADCUW010000399.1, from coordinate 10,015 downwards.
GTGTGTGGTCCGCCGCCGCCCCGGGCGCCAGACTCTGGAAACAAGCGAGTGGCAACGACGGAAGGAGACCGGAGTGGAGACGACAGGTTCTCGCACCACCCGCATCGCGCCCGGAGAGGGCAGGTCACTGCGGGTATTCCGCGAGGTCGTGACGTGCAAGGTGACCGCCGAACAAACCGGAGGTGCGTACTCGCTCTTTGAGGTCGTGTCGCCACCCGGAGGCGTACGACGTCCCCACGTCCAGCACCTCGAGGACGAGTGCTTGTACGTCATCGAGGGCGTCTTCGAGTTCGTCGAGGGGGGCGGAACCTTCCTTGCCGGGCCGGGCTCCGTCGTCTACGTCCCGAAGGGCGTCCTGCACGCCTACAGGAACGCGGGAGAGGCGGCGGGCAGGCTTCTGGTCACCCAGACGCCGGGGGGCGTGCACGAGCGTTTCCTAGAGGAGGTCGGTGAGCCGGCAGCCGGAGACGACACGACGAAGGGCGCGCTAGACCCGGCGGGGATTGCCGCCACGGCGGCGAGGTACGGCATAGAGATGGGAAGTCGCTTCTAGGGCAGGTGGTCGAGCAGGGAAGGCGAGGGCCGAGAGATGAGCAAGGAGAAGGAGGAACAAGGTATGGACCAAGGACGCGAAACGGAAAGGCAGAACCGGAAGGATCAGGTCCGGCGCGAGATCGCGATCTTCTTGGCACTGACCGCCGCGCTCACCGCAGCGAGTATCGCGGTGGCCGTCTCGCAAGGGGTGGACGTGACCCGGCTCGGCGAGGCGCCGCTCGTCGGCCAGATCGCGCTGTTCGGCCAGGCCTTCTACCCGGGGATCGCCGCCATCGTCGCCAGGCTGGTAACCGCGGGCACGCTGCGGGGCCTCGGATGGGGATGGGGTTCGACGTGGCGCTACCTCGCCTTGAGCTACGCGCTGCCGCTCGCGTACTGCGCCGTCGCGTACGGGCCCGTGTGGGCCTCCGGCCTCGCCGGTTTCGATCCCGGGCGGCTGGCGGCGGGACTGCCGCTGGCGGACTTACCGGAGGGGGTGGCCGCCATCGGCGCGGCGCTGCTCGCGCTCACGGTGGGGGTGTTGCCCTTTCTCGTCCTCTCGCTCGGGGAGGAGATAGGCTGGCGGGGGCTGATGGTTCCGCGCCTGGCCGAGGTGATGACGCTGCCCAAGGTGGCGCTCTGCAGCGGCCTGGCCTGGGCGTCGTTCCACGCGCCACTCATGCTCTTCGTCCCCGGGGCGGTTCATGGCGTCCCCGTCCCCTACGGGGTGGCGTGTTTCGCCGTCACGGGGGTCGCCCTGAGCTACCCGCTGGCGTGGCTACGCCTGAAGTCCCGCAGCGTGTGGCCGGCCGTCGTCCTGCACGCCTCCCACAACGCGGCGGTCTACCTCGTCTGCGACCCGCTGACGGCCGACTCGGGCAACACCGCCTTCTTCGCGGGGGAGACGGGTGCGGGACTCGCGCTGGCCTGCGCCTCCATCGCCGCGCTGTGGTGGCTCTACGATCGCCGTGCGGCGCGAGGAGCCCCCAGCTCGGCCGGGGCGGGGACGGTACCGCCCGTGGCGACGCCCGTGTCCACCGCGCAGGTGGGGGAGTAGGAGGTGCGGATGAAGCGCCAGGGAGCGCCACGAGAGGGCAACGAACCCCGAGCAACGCGAACGCTACGAAAGAAGGAGGAAACACGCATGTCACGCGAGACACTCGACCGCCTGAGCGGGCTGGCCCTTATGGCGGCCTTCGTGCTCTCCCTTACCGGCGGCCTGCTGCACCCTATCGTAGACCACGAGAGCCACTCGGCGACCTCGATCTCACATCCGGGGTTCCCGGTGGCGCACCTCCTGGTCTTTCTCGGGGGGGCGTTCCTGCTGATGGGCCTGCCAGGCCTCTACGCCCGCATCGCCCCCAGGGCCGGCATCCTCGGCCTCGTGGGCTTCGCGCTCTACTTCCTCGCCAACGCCACGATCGTGCAGGGTTTCGCCGCCTACGAGGCCTTCGTCGCCCCCGTGCTGGCCTCCGACCCCGCCACGAGCGGGGTGCTCGAATCGGACGGCGCCCTCACCGCTTCGGCGCCGTTCGCCCTGCTGCAGGGGTTGGGCGGGGTGGCCCTCATGCTCGGGATGTTGCTGCTCGGTATCTCCATCGTGCGTTCCCGGATCTTCCCCGCGTGGGCGGGAGCGCTGCTGGCCGCGGCCCCCGTCGTGTTGCTCGTGCCGGTCCCGGAGACGCCCGTGCTCACGGGCCTGCTGATCGAGGCGCCGCGCGGCCTGGCGGTGGCGGCCATCGGGTACGCGCTCTTCAACCGTCGTCGGAGCGAAGGGCCTTCGGAGGTTTCGCCGTTCTCCGGCAAAGAGCCGACGCGGGTGAGCAACCAGCTAACCTGATCCGGACAAGCACCGGACGGGACGACGTGGCGGCCGCGGCCGCCACGTCCCCAAGCTTGCGTCATCCCTAAGCGGCAAATGGAAGAAAAGGATCTGACACGAAAGTAGTGAACTTCGGGCAGGTGTTTGAGAAGGATGGGGCTTCAACGGCTCCGCCGTCAGGCCGCTCCGAGCACCCACCGCTTCACAGGGCCGAACTTTGCCCGGTACTGTGGGCCCGGCCGACCTACACCTCACCCAAGATCTCCAAGGGCAAGAAGATGGCGGAGGTGTTGGCCATGGACGCAGCCAAGAACGTCGGAACGAAGTCCTGGTACTTCACGATCACATAGGGGAACGATACCGGCAGGGCTCAAGGGTTCAGGTGGTCGTGGCCTGCCAGCGACAACGCCCGCATGTATTCTTCGAACACAGGACCGAGTAATAGGCGACTCCTCGGCGTAGCGCGTCAGATCTCTCTGCCTCGGGAAGGGACATATTTTCAGCCTTAGCCCCGCGCCTCAGCCGGACCGCGCAGCGTCCTGAAAGTTACCCACCACGGCTCGAACACCTCATCGACGCCGCACTTTCTCGGACGGTTCCCACCGGAGATAGCCGTGATCCAGGTAGGCGCCGATAACTCCTACGGCCACCCTACCCCAGAGACCCTCGACAGGCTCAGGAGGGCTGGCGCCAAAGTGTTCCGCAACGACGAGGACGGGGACGTCATCGTCACCATAAAAGACGCGGAAGTAAAGGTGGCCGTCACGAAGCCCTGACTAAAGCTCCCGCGCTTGAGAACCGAGCATGTTCCTGTAGAGTTAGCAGGCAACACCTACAACAGGAGGACGGAACCGTGGTCAGCTTCAACAGGGTCATAGTGGCGGGCAACCTGACGAGGGACCCGGAGCTACGCTTCACGCAGGGTGGCATCCCGGTCTGCGACTTTGGCATCGCCGTCAACAGGGTCCGCTCCAAGAACGAAGAGGTCGACTTCTTCGATGTCTCGGCCTGGCGCGAGCTCGGCGAGACCATCGCCAACTACAAGAAGAAGGGCGACCCTATCCTCGTCGAGGGACGCCTCCAGTACCGTACCTGGGAGGCCCAGGACGGTTCCAAGAGGAGCAAGGTGGACATAACCGCCGACAACGTCCAGTTCCTCGGCGGCCGGGGCGAAGGCGGCGAGGGCGGCGGCAACGGTGCCGGAGCCCGGAGCGGCGGCGGCAGGCGCGGCGGCCAGCGCGAGGACGTGGACATCAATGAATCTGATTTCGAAGACATCCCCTTTTAAGCGAGGTACTAGACAAGGTTTTGTGGGGACCGGGCGGCAAGTGGCCCGGTCCTTTTCTTCTTGCAGTAGCGTGCCAACTCCGTTGTCGCTTCGACAAGCCTGGCCAAGTCCACAGTCCTCGACCGTTCTCTCTTAACGCGGCCCGCGACCTAAGCCAACCACTTACTCAAGATCAAGCATGTTTGTACCCGCGCCGTGCAAGGTAAGGACGACGAGAGGCAGGAACCGTCCGCGCGGGGCGGTGTAGACTGTCGAGACGGGCCGCGGGGTCGGTCCCACTGCGGGCTCCAGAGGAGGCGGAAGTGAACGAGCGTTTGGGGAAGATGCGAGAGCTTGGGCAGGCGCCCTGGGTGGACGAGCTCTCCAGGGATGACACGAGGAACGGTGGCTTGCAGGCCATGATCGAGGACGGCATCGTCGGCGTTACCTCGAACCCCGCCATCTTCCAGAAGGCCGTGGCGGGCTCCGACCTCTACGACGACCAGCTCCAGGAGCTCGCCCGGAACACTGACGACCCCAAGGAGATGTTCTGGGGCATCGCCGGCACCGACATCCAGGAGGCCTGCGATGTGCTGGCGCCCGTCTACGAGAGTTCTGGCGGCGTCGACGGCTTCGTCTCCCTCGAGGTCCAGCCGGACATCGCCTACGACACCCAGGCCACGGTAGACGAGGCCGCCAAGCTCCACGACATGGTCGACAGGCCGAACCTGTTCGTCAAGATACCGGCGACGCTGCCGGGGCTCGTGGCGATAGAGGAGATGATCTCGCGCGGCAAGAGCATAAACGTCACCCTGATCTTCTCCCTGGAGCGCTACCGCGAGGTGGCCCGCGCCTACATCCGCGGCATCCAGCGCCTGGTCGAGAACGGCGGCGACCCCTCGGGCGTCCGCTCCGTCGCCAGCTTCTTCGTCTCCCGCATTGACGCCGAGGCCGACGACCGCCTGGAGAAGCTCGGCCGCGAGGACCTCAAGGGCAAGCTGGCGATAGCCAACGCCAAGCTCGCCTACAGGGTGTACGGCCAGGTCTTCTCGGGCTCCCGCTGGCGCTCCCTCGAAGAGAAGGGCGCCACCCGCCAGCGCCTCCTCTGGGCCTCCACCTCGACCAAGAATCCCGACTACCCCGACACCGTCTACGTGGACAACCTCGTCGGCCCCGAGACCGTCAACACCATGCCCAAAAAGACCATAGAGGCCGTAAAGGACCGCGGCAGCATCGAGCCCGTCCTCACCGAGGGCATAGAAGACGCCGTCCGTCTGCTCGACGACCTCCGTGAGGCCGGCCTCGACTACGAGGACGTGACCGACGTGCTGGAGAGAGAGGGCATCCAGAAGTTCGCCGACCCGTTCAACGAGATGTTGGATGAGATCAAGAACAAGGGACGCCAGCTAGTTAGTTAGGTTCGAGGCTCTGAGGCTCGAGGTTTTGAAGTTTCAGCAATTACCTTGAGCCTTGCGCCTCGAAACCTTGGAACCTGGCGACGACCAGGGGGAGGAGCGACTATGGATATCGGTATCTGGGGCATGGGGCGTATGGGGTTCAACATGGTCCGCCGGTTGGTGGACAAGGGGGAGCACCGCGTGATCGCGGGCAACCGCTCCCCGGGGAAGGTGGACGACGCTGTAGCGGCCGGCGCGGCGGGCGCCTACAGCGTCGAGGAGTTCGTCTCGATGCAGGAGACGCCGCGGGTCTTGTGGAGCATGTTGCCGGCGGGGGACACGACGGACGACATGATCCAGCAGTTCATGCAACACGCCGACGCGGGCGACATCATCGTGGACGGGGCGAACTCGTACTTCCGGGACTCCGTAGCAAGGGCCAGGGAGGTCCGCAACGCGGGCTTCCGGTGGCTGGACGCGGGGGTCTCTGGCGGCGTGTGGGGCTACGACGTCGGGTACTGCACCATGATCGGGGGCGACGCGGACGCCTTCGAGCACGTCGAGCCGGCCTTCGCGACGCTCGCGCCGCACAGCGGCTACGCGTACCTCGGTGACGCAGGCGCCGGACACTTCGCCAAGATGGTCCACAACGGGGTCGAGTACGGGATGCTCCAGGCCTACGCCGAGGGGTTCGAGATCCTCCAGAAGTCCCGCTACGATTACGACCTGCGCGCCCTCTCTAGCCTCTGGAACCAGGGAAGCGTGGTCCGCTCGTGGCTTCTGGAACTCGCCGAGAACGCCTTCGAGCAGGACGCTAACCTGGACAGCGTCAGGGGCTACGTCGAGGACTCTGGCGAGGGACGCTGGACGGTGCTCGAGGCCATAGAGGAGAGCGTCCCGGCCAACGCCATCGCGGGCTCTCTCTTCGCCCGCTTCGCCTCGCGCCAGGACGACTCGTTCGCCATGAAGGTCATCGCGGCGCTTCGCGGCCAGTTCGGCGGGCACGCCATCCAGGAGGCGAGCACGGAGTACCCGGAGCAGGAGCAGAAGTGAGAGGGTAGGTTCGAGGTTTTGAGGTTCGAGGCTTCAGGTGGGCGCATGCGGGGACGATCATTGGGTATCGGAGGATCTAGCGCGCGCGATCTCTCGTCTCTCCTACCAGCCGAACACGAGCGTCTGACCGGAGAGGTGGTTGAGATACAGCGCATGATCGCATCCTTCATCAAGAGCCTGAAGGCTTTCGGCAACAGTACCCGAAAGCCAGATTCCGATGCCTAAGACCTCAAAACCTCAAAACCTCGAACCCCAGAACCTTCTTCGCGACGAGCAACGTCTTCCGCGGGTGCCCGACCCTGGGGTCGTGGTCATCTTCGGGGCTTCGGGGGATCTGACGTCGCGGAAGCTGGTGCCGGCGCTCTACGAGCTCGCGTCCCAGCGGCGGCTGCCGTTGGAGATGGCGGTGGTCGGCATCTCGCGGACGGAGATGAGCCACGAGGAGTTCCGGCAGAAGCTGCGCGAGACGCTGGAGGAGCACGTCTCGGGCGGGGTCAGCGACGACGTGTGGGAGTCTTTCGCCGGCGGCATCTTCTACCTGCCGGGCGACTCGAAAGAGCCTGAGACCTATGAGGAGTTGAAGGGCCTCTTGAAGAAGCTGGACTCCGAGCGGGGGACGCTCGGGAACCGGGCCTTCTACCTGTCTGCGTCGCCCTCGCTCTTCCCGACCATCGTCGAGAGGTTGGGCGAGGCGGGGATGAACGAGGGCGAGGACGGCGGGTGGTCCAGGCTCGTGGTCGAGAAGCCGTTCGGGCGGGACCTTGAGAGCGCGCGGGAGCTAAACGAGGAGATAAGGCGCCACTTCGACGAGGCCCAGATCTACCGCATAGACCACTACCTCGGCAAGGAGACGGTCCAGAACATCCTGGCCTTGCGCTTCGCCAACGGGATCTTCGAGCCGATCTGGAACCAGCACTACGTGGACCACGTCCAGATCACGGTCGCCGAAGACATCGGCGTCGGCACCCGCGGCGCCTTCTACGAGGAGGCCGGCGCCCTCCGTGACATCGTCCAGAACCACGTGATGCAGGTCCTCTGCCTCACCGCGATGGAGCCACCGGTCGCCTTCGACGCCGAATCGCTGCGCGAGGAGAAGGTGAAGGTCCTGAAAGCGGTGCGTCCCATCCCGGAGGACGAGGTGGAAGACTACGCGGTCCGCGGCCAGTACACCTCCGGCTGGGTCTGGGGCGAGGAGGTCTCGGGCTACCGCGAGGAAGAGAACGTGGACCCCGACTCCGTCACGGAGACCTACCTGGCCCTGAGGCTCTTCGTGGACAACTGGCGGTGGGCCGGGGTGCCGTTCTTTTTGCGGGCGGGCAAGAGGATGCCCAAGAAGGCGACGGAGGTCGCCATCCAGTTCCACTCCTCGCCGCACACACCGTTCGCCCGCGACGACACCGAGGGCCTGGAGCCGAACGTGCTCGTCGTCCGCGTCCAGCCCGATGAGGGGCTCTCCCTGAAGATCGGGGCGAAGGTCCCCGGCGCGGGCTTCGAGGTCAGTTCGGTCAACATGGACCTTCTCTACGGGACGGCCTTCCTTGAGGAGGCCCCCGACGCCTACCAGCGGCTACTGCTCGACCTCATGCTCGGCGACCCGACGCTCTTTATCCGGGCGGACGAGGCCGAGGGTGCGTGGCGTATCCTGGACCCCGTGATGCGCCGCTGGACAGAGGAGAAGAGGGTCGAGTCCTACCCTGCGGGGACCTGGGGGCCGGACGAGGCAGACGAGATGCTGGGGCGGGACGGGCGGGAATGGAGGAGGCCGTGATCGGGGAGACGAGGGAGTCCCCTGGCGGCGGTCCGATGAGCGTCGCCGAGATAGAACGCGAGCTCGGCAAGCTCAGGGCCAACGAGGACGGCACGCTCGCGCTGCGGTCCAGCGTCCTTAACCTGATCGTGGTGACCGACGAAGCCTCCGCCCCTGAGGTAACGCGCTCGGTCTCGAACCTCGCCGGACGCCACCCGGCGCGGGCCATCGTCCTGATCTCGGACCCCGAGGGCGAGTGGAACGTGGACGCCCAGCTCTCCGCCTTCTGCAACGTCAGGGGCGGCGGGGGCGCCCAGGTCTGCGCCGAGCAGGTGACCATCCACGCCGAGGGCCCGCCCGCCAACCACCTCGAGAGCATGGCCGGCCCGCTCCTGATACCGGACCTCCCCGTCTTTCTCTGGTACCCTGGCGCCTTCTCACCCCACTCCCCCGAGTTCGCCGCCATGGCTGACCTGGCGGACCGCGTCATCGTTGACTCCGCCGCCCGCGAGCACCGGGAGGCCTCCCTGCGCGAGATGGCGGAGCTGGTCGGACGCAGGGGAGCTCCCGCCGTGGGCGACCTCCAGTGGGTCGGCCTCTCGCCCTGGCGCTCTCTCCTCGCCGACGCCTTCGCCGCGCCCGAACGCGTCGGCGAGCTCGAAAAGATAGCGTCCGTGGAGGTCCTCTACGCCCCGGGCGGCGAATGCCGCGCCCTGCTCCTCGTCGGCTGGCTCGCCTCCTCCCTGGGCTGGAGCCCTAAGGAGATGGCCCGCGACGGGGACCGGCGTAGGATCGAGTTCGACGGCCCCTCCGGGGACGTCGAGGTCTCGCTCTCCCCGGACTCGCCGGATGCCAGGCTCAGGCGCGTCAGGCTTCGCTCCGCCGACCACAGCTTCCAGGTCTCGCGCCACCGGGAGCGCCGCGAGGTAAAGACGACCGTGATGCGCGGCGAAGATCTCGTCGCCGAACGGACGGTCCACCTCGGCCACTTCGACCTGGGCGTCCTCGTCGGCGAAGAGCTCCAGTTCCGCGGACGCGACGAGATCTACGAGGCCGCCCTCCGCTCGGCCGTGGAGGTCCTCGACCTGTGAGCGTCCAGGTCTTCGAGACCCCGGAACTACTGGCCGAAGCTGCCGCCCGCGCTTTCGTGGAAGGGGCCGCGGAGGCGATAGCCGAACGCGGGCGCTTCGCCGTCGCGCTGGCCGGCGGCTCCACCCCGAAGGCCACCTACGAGGTCCTCGCCCGCGACCACGCCGGAGGGGTGGACTGGCCCAACGTTCACGTCTTCTTCGGGGACGAACGCACCGTCCCACCGGACCACGGGGACTCGAACTACCGGATGGCCCGGGAGGCGCTCCTTGACCACGTCCCCGCGGGCTCCGTCCACCGCATGCGCGGCGAGCTGCCGCCCGACGAGGCCGCCGCCTCCTACGAAGACGAGCTGAATGAGTTCTTCGGAGGAGAGCCTCCGGCCCTCGACCTCGTCATGCTCGGCATCGGCGAGGACGGGCACACCGCGAGCCTCTTCCCGCAGACCCCCGCGCTCGAAGCCACCGACCGGCTCGTCGTCGCCAACCCGGTGCCCAAATTGGAGACCACCCGCCTCACGCTAACCGCCCCGGTCCTGAACGTCGCGCGGCGGGTCGTCTTCCTCGTGGCCGGCGAGGGCAAATCCGAGGCCCTCGCGCAGATCCTGGAGGGCGACGCAGACCCGCGCGCGTACCCCGCGAAGCTCGTCCGACCGCCCAGCGGCCCGATCTGGATGGTCGACCGGGACGCCGCCGGGTCTCTAGAGCATTCGGCTTAACAGTTCTAAAATAATGTTACAGAACGTTGACACGGCTGCCGGGGAGGGTAGAAGCCTGGGGGCGTGAAAGCAACCTCCTCGGAGGCACAAAATTAAGAGCAAGACGAAGGTACGGCTGGCTGGCCGCCGGGCTAACCGCTGGCGCCATGTTGCTTAGCCTGTCTGGTCCGGCGTTCTCGCAGCCGACTCATATCAACACTGGCAACCTCGTCAGCGCGCTGAACAACGTCAACGTCGAGATTGACCAGCTCAACGTGCTGAACGATCTCGCGATCACCGACGTGCAGGTGGTCAACGTCGAGGATTCGGTCAACAACAACCGGGTGCTCAACAATGTCCTCAACAACAACCAGACAGACGGACATAGCCGTGTTGCAGGACTTCCTGA
>CADCUW010000398.1 GCA_902805985.1 uncultured Rubrobacteraceae bacterium | reverse complement strand
GAAGGTGCCGAAGCCTATGACCAGGAGCCGCGCGCCGGTCTCTTTTCGTACCCGGACGAAGGCCGAGATGAGGCTGTGGACGCCCTTGGAGTGGATGAGCTTCCCGAGGTAGACGACGAGCGGCCCGCCGCCACCTACAGAGACCGCGAGCCGCTCGCCGGCGTCCGCGTCGTGGGCGCGCGCTTCGTATGAGGCGGCGACCGATCGCAGGGCGTCCGCGAGGTCCGCGGCGTCTTCGGAGCGGTCCACGGCCTCGACCAGGGACGCGGCCTGCGCCGGGCCGCGCCCCGGACCTCCGGCCAGATCTTCAAGAACTCCCATGTCCAGCGCGTCGGGACGGAAGAGCTCGGTGTCCACGCCGCCGGGCAGGGAGCGCGTGCGGTCGGCGAGTTCGGGGAAATCCTCGGCTATGGTGCCGGCGCTGTGGGAGGAGAGGGCCAGGATCTCCGACGCTCCTTCGAGCCCCTCGCGGGTGAGCTCCAAATACCCCTCGCTTCTGCGCGACACGTACTGCAGGCAACTCCCGTGGACGATGCTCGCGTACGGCACGCCGGAGTCGCGAAGGGCCCTGCGGGCGATGAGCGGCCCCGGCACGGAGTGGTTGGTGACGACCGCCCCCGCACCCGACGCCCGGAGGACGGCTCCGACGGCCTCGACGTTACGGTCCAGGTAGTTCCCCAGCTCCTTGTCCGTAAGGTCTAGGAACGTCTTCACCCGCCAGCCCGGGTAGTCGTCGTAGACGTAGACCGGCAGCAGGTCCCCGATGCGCGGGTTGTAGACGACGCACCGTCCGGGATACGGTGTCTCCTGTCCGTCCAGCTTCTTGATCGCCGCGCCATCCACGGAGGCGTGCTCCTCCACGAAATCGTGTACGAGCGGGAGTTCCTCCTGGCAGAGGAGGTGGACCTCGTGGCCGGCGCGGACGAGGGCGCGGCAGAGGTTCTGCACGTAGACGTTGCTCCCCGATCCGGAGAGCATGTACCCGTGCGTCATGAGGAGCTTCATGCCCGCCAGAATACCAGAGGCCCTGGAGGGGGCGAGAGACCGTGGACCCGCGGGTCTTGCCGCTAACCGCGCGACGCCGTCGCAGGGGCAGGCCCGGCAGAACGCGGGCACGGGCGGGGGTCGACGTTACGCGCGCTGTAGAACAAGGAAGATCCAACAGGGCGCAACCGCGTGAGAGGACGACCGCCGTGGATAGATCGGAGAAGTTCGGCGCGGAAGGCAGCGTGGCCCTCGGGCTGAAGGAAGATCTCTGTATCTCTGTTGACGAGGAACACCTCGGTACCCTGCTAAGAACGCATTTAGGACTAGAAGCCGAAACGGGCTACACTTCGCTCGGACGATTGCGCATGACGCGCGCAGATGGGTCCTCTCCCGGGGCCTGAACCCGGAGCCGGAAACGGTGCCTCGCGACCCTTATCCGGCCGCGAGAATCCCGGCGCCGTTACCTTTGCGAACGACGACCGGGCCACGGGAAGGTTCCCCTCACGGGCTACGACTTTCAGGCTAGATCGGCCGCGATCCGCCCCGGAAGGGGTCCTGATCACCGGCTCGTAGGCCGCCGGGTCAAGAGCCCGCGCAGCCTGTAGTATTCGGTAAGGACCTTTCGCACACGTAAGGAGGGACGAATGTTTACGCGGCGCAAACAGAACGTGGCGGTGCCGGAGGTCGGGGCGGAGGCTCCCGAATTCAACCTTCCGAGCGCCCAGGGCGGGCAACTCAGGTTGAGCATGAGGACCGTGAGGGGGCCCGTGGTGGTCGCCTTCTACCGGCCTGGAAACGAGGAAGACGTAGCGTACTTCGGGGCGCTGGCGTCGAAGGAGCAGGAGATCAACCTCGCCTCGGCCTCCGTCGTCGGCATCGGCGTGGCGGAGCCCGAGGCGGCCCGCGAGTTCGCCCGGGCTTCAGGCCTCAAGTCCTACCTCCTCTACGACTACGCGAGGGTGACGAGCGCCCAGTGGGGCTTGCTGGAGAGGGACCGTCGCCACGGGGACTCCTCGCGTCCGGCGGTATTCGTCGTCGGCCCCGACGGAAAGGTGGCCCACGCCTGGACCACCGAGAGGCCCGCGCCCGACGAGCTGCTCGAGAAGGTCAGCGCCATCACCGGCCTCCCGAAGAAGCCGGAGGAGGAGAAGCCCGCGGAGGCGGAGGGTGAGGCGGACGGCGAGAAGCCCAAGAAGATGAGCGCCGAGGAGCGGGAGAGGATCAAGGCCGAACGCCGCGCCGCCCGCGAGGCCGGCCAGACCGTCAAGACCGAGGAGACATCGCCCGCGGCGCCCGGCACCGCGGCCGGCGGCGACCAGCCAAAGAAGATGTCCAAGGAGGAGCGCGAGCGCATAAAGGCCGAGCGCCGGACGGCCAGGGAGTCCGGCAAGTCCCTCAAGACGGACGCCCCCGGCGTACCGGCCACGCCGCCGGCAGAGGCCCCTGCGGATGCTCCCGCCGACGCCGCGGCTGGAGCCCCGAAAAAGATGAGCGCCGAGGAACGGGAGAGGATCAAGGCGGAGCGCAGGGCCGCCCGCGAGGCTGGGCAGTCCCTCAAGTCCGGCTCCCCCGGGACGACGGCGCCCGAAAGCGCAGACACCGGGGAGAAGGTCGACGAAGCCCCGGCCGCCCCGCCAAAGATGTCCAAGGAAGAGCGGGAGAGGATCAAGGCCGAGCGCCGCGCGGCGCGTGAGGCAGGGCAGTCGCTGAAGAAGCCGGCCGGAGAGGAGCCTTCGGAGCCGGAAGCCGGGCGATAGGGGGAGGACCGTTGGAAGAGGGAGAACGACCCGGGGAGAACGGCGGGCCGCCAGCGGGGAAGACGCCCGGTGAGGTCCCTGATACCGAGGAACTCAGGGCCAGGATCGGAATAAAAGACAACCGCATCAGGGAGCTGATCGAGGAGGCGACGGCCTCGCGCCTGGCCGCCGACGAGGCGCGCGCGGCGCGGGAGGCCTCGGAAGAGCACATGGCGTCCCTGGAGCGCGACCGGGACCGTCTCAGGGAGCGGGTGCGGGAGCTCGAGGAAGAGGCGCGCGCCCGCCGCCGGCGTCGGGAGGGGTCCGAGCGCCAGGTCTCGCGCCTGGAGCGTGAGATCGAACGCCGCGACGGCGAGATAGCCCGCCGCGACTACCTCCTCGAACGCCGCGCCGAGGAGCTGGCAGACGCCCGTCGTTCGGCCAAAGAGGACGCCACGCGCCGCGACGCGGCCCTGCGGACGGCGCTCGGCAGGGTGGAGGGGCTGGAGCGCGACCTCGAAGACCGGGAGGCCGAGATCTCGGCCCTCCAGACGAGGGCCGAGGCCCTGCAGGACGACCTCGACGCCGAACGCGACCTGCGCGAGGGCCTCGCCGACCCGGACAATCGGCTCCGGGCCGGCATAGAGCTCTTCAACGACTCCGACGGCCGCGGCTCGGTGAACGCCCTCTCCCGCACCCTCGGCCGCCCCGAGGTCCACGTCGGCCTCGGGCGCGGCGAGGAGCCGCCGGCCCTCCTCCACTTTACCTGGCGGGGCGTCACCTGGCAGACCTACGCCGCCGACCCCAACCCCGCCGTCAGGGAGCCCCGCGTCTATCTGACGGACTCGGGGGAAGACCTCTCCGGGGTAGATAGGAAACCCCCGAACGCCCGCGTCGGCCCGGCCGGCCGGGTCGCGCTGGGGTTGTAGGTTCCGGGCGTACCTCGTGATACCGGACCTCCCGGACCCCGCCCCGACCGACGGAACCGTGGTTCTGCGTCGCTGGACCACGGACGACCTCGGGTGCGTCGAGGCCGCGAGTAGGGAGGAACGCATCCACGAGGCCACCTCCATCCCGGAACGGTTCACCGAGAAGGATGCGAGGGCTTGGATACGCCGCCAGCACGAACGGGCCCGCGCCGGTCAGGGGTGGTCGCTCGCCATCGCCGACGCGCGGACCGGACGGGCCCTCGGCTGCGTGACGCTGATGCTCCGGCCGCAGGCGGGGGTAGCCGGGATGGGATACTGGCTCGTTCCAGAGGCCCGGAACCGTGGTTTCGCGACCACGGCCGTGGGGTTGTTGGCGGCCTGGGGCCTCGAAGCGGGCGGGCTGGACAGGATCGAGGCATGGGTAGAGCCTGGCAACGACGCCTCGGTTCGGGTCTTGGCGAGGTGCGGGTTCGAGTACGAGGGCCGCTTGCGTTCCTTCCTCAAGTTCCCGTCGCGCCGCGCCGACGCCCTGGCGTTCTCGCGCATCCAGAAACCTCGAAACCCGGAACCCTAGAACCTCAATCGTCTGACTTGCGCCCGGCCTCCCGCTTCTCTCCGGGCAACTCTTTCTGGTCTCTGTCCTGGCCCAGGTTCTCCACGAAGTCGTGGACGCCGCGGCCCATCGAGCGGAAGAGGTCGGCGATGCGGCGGGGGCCGAGGACCAAGAAGACCATAACGACGAGGAGTATCTCTATCAGGCCTAG
>CADCUW010000397.1 GCA_902805985.1 uncultured Rubrobacteraceae bacterium | reverse complement strand
GATGGCGAAGTACGCCGCCTCCAGGCCCGGGAGGGGGAACGCCGCGTAGTCCTGCCACCTCTCCCCCGTGCTCCAGTAGATGGAGGACGCGACGCCGACGCCCTCAGCCAGCACCAGAAGCGCCAGCAGCGCCGACCCCAGCAGGGCCAGGCGACGCCCCTTGCCGCGAAGGACGTTCCAGGCCAGGTAGACCGCACCGAGCGACGCCGTCATGACGAGCGCCTCCCCCAGGAACCCGGGCACCTGCGCGAGCAGTTGCGCCGCCGGGTCGACGTAGAAGGAATCCCCCAGGGTGGCCTGCCGAACCGTGCCGAAGAGGCCGAGAGCGGTCCCCGAGAACGCCGCCACGGCCCCCCAGAAGAGCGGCTGGCGCAGCAGTCTTGCGCGAGACCCGTCCCGGGCGGCACCTCCGGCCGGCGCAACGTCCGTGGCTTCCACGCAGGCAGTCTACCCGAGCCGGGGCCTCCGCTCACCCGCGGCCGGAGGCAGGGCCGGACGCGGGGCCGGACGCGGGGCCGGAGAGCCCAAAAAGCTGTAAGCTGACCAGAGATACCCGACCGTCCACACCCGAGCACCGGAGGTGCGCGTTGCAGCAGACCAAGTTCCTCCTCGACGAGAAGCGCATCCCCGAGTCCTGGTACAACCTGGTGCCGGACCTGCCCTTTCAGTTGGAGCCGCCGCTCAACCCGGCGACGATGGAGCCCGTCGGGCCCGAGGCGTTCGCGCCGATCTTTCCAGAGGAGATCATCCGCCAGGAGGTCACGACCGACTCCTACGTCCCGATCCCCGAAGAGGTACGTGAGATCTACGCCCTCTGGCGCCCGACCCCCCTCTTCCGCGCCCGCCGCCTGGAGAAGCTCCTCGACACCCCGGCCCACATCTACTACAAGTACGAGGGCGTCAGCCCCTCAGGCTCCCACAAGCCGAACACCGCCATCCCCCAGGCCTTCTACAACAAGCAAGAAGGCGTCCGCCGCCTCACCACCGAGACCGGCGCCGGCCAGTGGGGCTCCTCGCTCGCCTTCGCCTGCGAGACCCTTGGCCTCGAATGCACGGTCTACATGGTCCGCGTCTCCTACGGCCAGAAGCCCTACCGCCGCATCATGATGGAGACCTACGGTGCTACGGTCCACCCGAGCCCGACGGACCTGACGCAGGCGGGCCGCGACATCCTGGAGCAAGACCCAGACTCCCCGGGCTCCCTTGGCATCGCGATCTCGGAGGCCGTCGAGGACGCGGCGAAGAACGACGACGCCAAGTACTCGTTGGGCAGCGTGCTCAACCACGTGCTGCTCCACCAGACCGTGATCGGCCAGGAGGCCCTCGAACAGATGGAGCTCGCCGGCGAGTACCCTGACGTGGTCGTGGGATGCGTCGGCGGCGGCTCGAACTTCGGCGGCATAGCCTTCCCGTTTATCCGGGAGAACCTCAAGGGCAACAAGGACACCCGCATCATCGGCGTCGAGCCGGCCTCCTGCCCGACGCTCACCAAGGGCCGCTACGTCTACGACTTCGGCGACACCGCCGGCACGACCCCGATGATGAAGATGTACACTTTAGGCCACTCCTTCGTGCCGAGCGGCATCCACGCCGGCGGCCTGCGCTACCACGGCGACTCGCCCATAGTCTCGGCCCTCGTCCACGAGGGTCTCGTCGAGGCGCGGGCCTACGCCCAGAACCCGACCTTCGAGGCTGGCGTCATGTTCGCCCGGGCTGAGGGCATCGTGCCGGCCCCGGAGGTGACGCACGCCATCAAGGCGACCATCGACCTCGCCCTCGAAGCGAAGGAGGCCGGGGATGAGAGGACCATCCTCTTCAACCTCTGCGGCCACGGCCATTTCGACTTCTCCGCCTACGAGCAGTACCTGGCCGGCAACCTCGTCAACCTGGAGCACTCCGACGAAGAGATAGAGAGGGCCGTGGCGGGGATACCGGGGTAGGACGGGTCAGGTCAGCGAGGGGGACGGCTCGCTCCGAAGCCGGGAAAGATAGGTCGTTCGTTGCGAGCCCCTCGACGAAGGCACCATCGGCCCGCCGTCGGGTTGTCCCTCTATCGTTCCAGGTGCGCTCGTGGCAGCGTGGCTACGCGCGTTTTGTCCCTTCCTGGTGGTCTCCCGCGCCGGTGTTCTTCGCGCGCATGACCACGAAGACGGCCAGCGCGCCGGCGAGCGTGATCGCGGCGCCGGCGGCGTAGGAGTACCCGAAGCCCGCGGCCAGGGCGGCCCGCACCCCGGCCCCGCCTTCGACCAGGGCCTCCGTGCGGACGGCGGCGACCGTCAGCAGGACGGCGATGCCGAGGGCCGCCCCGACCTGCAGCGAGGTGTTGATGAGCCCGGAGGCCACGCCCTGGTCCTCGTCCCTGACGCCCTCGACCGCGCCCACGAAGAAGGCGGTGAAGGCCACGCCTTCGCCGACGGCCAGAAGCAGCATGGCGGGCAGTAGGTCGCCCGCGAACGTGGCGCCGCCGGTCGGGACCCGCGCGAGGAGTCCGAGGCCTGTGGCCATCGCGACCATGGCGGCCACGAGCACGGATCTCGCGCCGAATCGGGTCACGAGGCGCGGCCCCATGAAGCTCGACGCCGCCGCCCCGGCGACGGCCATCGGCAAGAACGCCAGCCCGGTTGCGAGCGCGGAGAGACCCAACACCTGCTGCATGTGCAGCGAGAGGATCAGGAATACCGCGCCGTAGGCGCCAATTACGACGAACGCGCCCAGGTTGGCGCCCGCGAGCGCCCGCGAGCGGAAGATCCCAAGCGGCACCAGCGGGTTTCGGGCGCGGGACTCCGCGAGCAAGAAGGCGGCCAGCAGGATCAGGGCGAGGAACAGGCCCCCGAGCGTCCTCGCGGAGGCGAGGCCCGCGCCCTCGGCCCCGCTAAGGGCGTAGACGAGCAGGAGCAGCCCCGCCGTGACCGAGACGGCGCCCGGCAGATCCAGGCCCCTGACCAGGCCCTTCAGGCCCCCGGTGTAGCCCGCGCGGCTCTCGGAGATCAGGGCTGGCGTCAGCGCGATGGCCGCCAGCCCTATGGGGACGTTGACCCACAAGACCCATCTCCAGCCGGCCACGTCGGTCAGGACGCCGCCGAGGACCACGCCCCCGGCGACCGCCCCGGCGCCAACGGCGCCCAATACGCCAAGGGCCCGGTTGCGCTCGGGACCCTCCGGGAAGATCGTGGTGATGATGGAGAGCGCCGCAGGGGAGCTTATGGCGGCGCCGAGGCCCTGGGCCGCGCGGGCGGCGATCAAGACCTCAGGCGACCACGCGAAGCCTCCCACGAGTGCTGCCAGGGTGAAGAGCGCGAGCCCCGCGAGAAAGACCCGCGTGCGGCCGAGCAGGTCGGCCGCACGCCCGCCCAGGAGCAGGAAGCCGCCGAGGGTCAGGGCGTAGGCGGAGACCACCCACTGCAGGCCCTGCTGGGAGAAGCCGAGATCTCGCTGCACGTCGGGCAGCGCGACGTTGACTATCGAGAAGTCGAGCACGTCGATAAAGAACGCCGCGCACAGCACCGACAGCGCGAGCCAGCGGCGCGGGTCGGGGTACGGTGCCGCGCCGCCGGACGCTGCTTGTGAGGGCCGCGCGGCTCTCCCCGTCCCTAGTGGCCCTTTTCTTTTCTTGCCGCCCGGCGTCATGCCAACACTCCTACCTGTCTCCGAAGTTCGCCGCGCGGACCCAACCTATCGGCCGTCCGTCTTCTCGGCCGCTGCTCGCTCAACCGGCCTTCCTCGGCACGAGCGGCGGCAGCTGCGGGGAGGGGGCGTTGGGGGGCGCCAGGTACGGGAAGTCGGCGGGGTAGTCGCCGTCCGGGCCCACGCCGTCGGCCAGGGGTGCGTTGGCCACCAGGCTGACCATCACGTCGTAGACGTCGTCGGCCATCGCTCGTCCGTTGCGGACGTCCAGGCCGTAGCCTGCCGGCTCGCGCGTGTCGTAGGAGAGCACGTCGGGGAGCAGCATCCCGGCGACGCGCTCGCCGTAGGCCGCCGGGTCCGGCGCCGTCCCCGCCGCCGCCGTCAGCCCCTCGACAAACCCGGAGATGCGTCCGGCGTAGGTCTCGGGGTCGTCTTGTGGCCGGGCCTTGTTGTACTCGTCGGCGAGGTGGTGGTCGTGGTTCATGAAAAGGTGCTGCACGAGCGGGGTGGCCCAGCGGTCCGCCTGCGCCCATCCGCCGTCCCTCGGGGCCGACGTTGTGCCCCACAACGAGAAAGCCTCGGCCCCGAGGGACGCCGTCGGGAGCTCCAGAACCACGCCGGTGACGTTCCGGCCCGCGAAGACGTTGACCGGGCCCTGGGCGAACGCCTCCGGGTCGTACCTCCCCTCGAGGGCCGCAGCCCTGAAACGCCCGAGGGCTATGCCGTCGCCGAAGAACGGGTCGGCGGCGAGCCCCGCCCAGGCCCGACCGCCGCCGGAGAGGGCGAGCGTCTCCCCGGTACGACCCTCGC
>CADCUW010000396.1 GCA_902805985.1 uncultured Rubrobacteraceae bacterium | reverse complement strand
CCATGAACCTGACGGTGGACGAGATCCGCTGGCGACTGGAGCAGCTGATCTCGCTCCGCTTCGAGGTCCTCGAGGCGGTCTACGAGCTCACCGGCGGACGCCGTCGCTTCTCCTTCTACGAGATCGCGCGCGCCGCCCGCCTCCTGGACGGCCACTTCCCCGACGCCGGGATAGCCGCCGAAGCCCTGGCCCGCGCCGTGGACCGGGCGCTCGAAACGGGTGTACCCTTGGTGGACGTCGCCTACATGAGCGTCACGAGCGAAGGGTTCTAGAGGTTTCGAGGGTCTAGGCTTGAGGTTTTAGATCCCGAAGGTCAAATCGCGGGCGCGTACCAACGGTTCTCTGGGGCCGTGGGTTTTCGCTTTAGGTTAGAGCCATGGGAGGGTGTACCTGAAACCTAGAACCTCAAACCTCGAAATCCGCCAGGTCGTGTTCGGGGACGGAGAGGTTGTAGGGGCGGGCCGGCCTCTCCGCGAGGACCCGGATCTTGTAGACGAAGTCGGGGACGAACTCGCCGCGGCGAACCTCGAGGATCTCGACGGGCTGCATGGTGGCCCTTAGCGCGGCGCGGTCCCCTGGCGCGTAGCGCGCGGGGCGGTTACGGTCTACCAAGGCTCCGACTCCTTCTGGCGCTCGGGTATAATGTGGGCCGCCCTGGTTGGGGCGGTTGCGGGTCATTCTGGCACAGTCGGCGGCACGTTTGGGGGGACAAGGATGGGCGAGGGCTACGATCTCGTCGTGGTGGGCGCCGGCCCGGGCGGCTCCTCGACGGCTTACTACGCGTCGAAGGCAGGACTCAAGACCCTGCTACTGGACCGCCAGGAGTTCCCCCGCGACAAGCCCTGCGGCGACGGCCTCATGCCCCACGCCGCCGGCGAGGTGGCGATGATGGGCCTCGGCGACTGGCTGGAGGAACCCCACCACGGCCGGTTCACCGGCTTCTCCATCCGCACCGCGACGGCGTCCATCCGCCAGGGGGTACCGCCCACGCTGCACGGGCCGCAGGGGTATGTGATCCGGCGCGAAGAGACCGACGCGAAGCTGCTGGAGCGTGCCAGGTCCGCCGGCGCCGAGTTCCGGTCCCGCACCCGCGCCACGAAGCTCCTCCGCTCCCCCGCAGGCGCCGTCACCGGGCTGCTGGCCGAGAACGGCGGCGGCCCCGAGGGCTACGCCGCCCCGCTCGTGGTTGTCGCCGACGGGGTCGGCGGTTTCGAGGGCGGGATGAAGGCCCACCAGAACGCGGTCGCCCGCAGGCAGTACTTCCGCGGGGTGGACGGCCCGGACAGGGAGCACATCCACGTCTTCATGACCAGGGACATGAACGCGAGCGGCGCCGGGTACGGCTGGGTCTTCTACCTCGGCGACGGCACCGCCAACGTCGGGGCCGGTATCTCAACTAGTTCGCTGGCGAAGACGGGCCGCAACCTCAAGGACTTCTACGACCGCTTTCTGGAGGAGCCGGAGATGGCGGAGTGGCTCGCGGACGCCGAGCCGCAGGGGCCCGCCAAGAGCTGGTCGCTCAAGATGGGGATGTGGGGGGCCCGCCGGCACGAGCAGGGCGTGATGACCGTGGGTGATGCGGCGAGCCTGATCCACCCGATAAGCGGCGAGGGCGTGGGGTACGCGATAGAGTCCGGCCGTCTGGCCGCAGCCTGGGCCCACGAGGCGCACCGCCGCAAGGATTTCTCAGCCGCCACCCTCTCCGGCTACGCCCGCCAGCTCCTCCGCCGCAGGGGACGCGAGCACCTCTCGGGCCACGCGCTGGTCAACCTGATGCCGAACATGGAGCTTCTGGAACCGCTCTTCAGGGCTTGCGAGAAGGACGGTGGGGCCAGCCGGGCCCTCGTGGAGAGCTTTACCGGCGACGCGCCGGTCTATAGCCTGCTGAAACACCCCCACGCCTTCGCCCGCGCCCTGAGAGATGTCGTGGGTGGTCGCCAGCGAGCCTGACCTTCCCTACGGCCCGAGCTACGGCCTGAGCGCCAGCCGGTCCACGTAGAACGTCGTGAGCCGCTCCTCGTCGGTCCGCGCCTCGAAGCCGAGGTAGAGCGTCCGCCCGGCGAAGCGCGAGAGGTCGACCCGCTCGCGCTCCCAGCCGTCCGTCTCACGCCCGGCGTGCCTCTTGAGGGCGCCGACCTGCTTCCCCCTGGCGTCCTTCAGACGGAGAAGCATCGTGTCGTCGAGGTCCACCTCCCCGGCCTTCACCTTCAAGTCGTAGGCCAGCGTGGCGTCGGCGGGGATGCGGACCTTCTGCCAGAGCTCGTCCTTGCCGTCGTGGTAGCCGCCCAGGCGGGCGTACCCTTCATCCAGGACGAGGTCGGCCCCGTCCGTGGCGCGCTGGCTCCAGCCGCCAACCTTGCCCAGGCCCGCGTTATCCAGGGCGCTGGTGTCAAGCGCGGGCCCGCCGGCGCCCCTGCCCGGGGAATCGGCCTTCGCAGGGGAAGG
Source organism: uncultured Rubrobacteraceae bacterium (assembly GCA_902805985.1). Lineage (GTDB taxonomy): Bacteria > Actinomycetota > Rubrobacteria > Rubrobacterales > Rubrobacteraceae > Rubrobacter_D. Next base: position 1,997 of record CADCUW010000396.1, on the reverse strand, counting down.
TGGCGCCTGTGTCTCCGGCGCGTCCGGGGCGGGCTGTTGCGGCTGCGGGCCGCCGGGGCTCTCGCCCGCGGCGTGGGCGCTCGCGTCGACGTAGCCGCCGAAGTCCGTGGTCCAGTACCATCCGTGGACGCTGCCGGGGACGTTGATCCGGGCGACGCCCATCACGCGGTAGTTGCCGTCGAGCATGGCCGCGTTGTGGGCGGGAGATTCCTTCCACGCCTGCATGGCCTCCTCGGCCGTCGCGTAGCCGACGGCCAGGTTCTCGCCCTTGGCGGTGTTGTGGTCGTAGCCCTCCGCCTCCATGCGGTCCCAGGGCTCGGAGCCAGCCGGGTAGTACGAGCTCTCCGCAGTGTTGTGGGCGAAAAAGCCGTACTCGGCCATGTCCTTCGAGTGACGCTCGGCGGCGACGGCCAAAGTGTCCGAGAGGATCACCGGCCGCAACCCGTTCTGCTCGCGATACTCGTTGATGAGCCCTAGAAACTCAAGCTCCTCGGAGTCGTAGGCGGTGGCGGCGCCGCCGCTACCGGCGAGGGCGAAGACGGACAGCAGGACCACGGCCAGGACGGCCGGCAGCCACCTGTGGCGCGTGTGACGGGCGCCCGGCCTTGGGGTCTCCCTCATCTCCATAGCGGCTAGTATGACGCCTACTTCCCTCTCACGCATACCCCAAATTGGGGATTTTTTTCTAGCGCGCCGCTATCATGCATGGCCGAGACCAGGAAGGGGCGGGGAGATTGGCTACGGTAAGAAGCTTCGAGGCGGGGTCCGCGAAGATACACATACTCGACGACGGCGTCTTCGTGACGGACGCCGGGAACCTCTTCGGGGGTTCGAAGAAAGCGAAGATCAAGGGTGCGATGCGCCCGGTCCTCGTCGAAGCCGGCGACCACCTCGTGCTGCTCGACGCCGGCTTCGGGCCGGAGCTCCCTGAGATACTAGTGGGCCGGTACGAGCTCAGACGCGACGAGGACATGATGGACTACCTCAAGGAGGCCGGCTACGGCGCCGGCGACGTGACGCACGTCGTGCTCTCGCACCTCGACGCCGACCACGTCGGCTGGGCGCTGGAGCCCCCGAGCTTACCCAACGCCACCGTCTACGTGCAGCGGGCGGCATTGGATGAGGCGAGGGAGATGCCCGAGGGCGACGGGAGGCGCGAGGCAGTCCCTGCAGTGGAGAAGGGTGTCGAGGAGGGGTGGTGCGAGCTGCTGGAGGGGAACGGGGAGGTCGTGCCGGGGATCAGGGTCGAGGTGAGGAGCGGGCACTCGGAGGGCCACCAGGTCGTCTGGATCGGCTCGGGCGAGGACGCTGCGCTCTACACGGCGGACCTGGCCCCCGCGAAGATCTGGCTCGACCCCGACCTCATAGCCGGCGTGGACACGGACCCCGAGGCGGCCCGCAAGAACCGCATCGAGGTTCTGACCGAGGCCGAAGAGAAGAACGCGCCGGTCATCCTCTACCACGAGCCCAAGGACCCGGTCGTCCGCGTCCGGCGGGAGGGAGACAAGTTCGAAGCCGAACCGGTCTGAAGCGGTCCGCCTCTACCGCTTCGCGGCTTACGAGGTCTCTACCCGGCTTACAGCCAGATACCGGGACGCTTGTGGCCGCGGTGGTGCGGGCGACGATGCCAGCGATGGCCCCCGTGCCCGTGATGGCGCCGGTGCCACCGGTGGCGCCCGCCGCGGATCTTGCGCCAGATAATCGGCGCCGCCAGGATGGCGATCTTCTTGAGTATGCTCTTCTTCATTGACGCCTCCTCAGGTTGGACTCGTACGGTAATGTACGCCGCCCGGGGCCGAAGGTTGCGCCGGGGGCCTGGCAGAGTCCCCGGTTATCGTCTGCTCCTGCGCTCCCGGATCTTGCGCCAGACGAAGGGCGCGGCCAGGATCAACAACCTTCTCAACATCGTCTTCATTGATTCTCCCGGTTCGGGTACGCTCTCGAATACGGCCTTACCCGTCCCGGGGTTTCGGTAAGCCGGCTAACCGCGATGCCAG
>CADCUW010000395.1:4083-4450 GCA_902805985.1 uncultured Rubrobacteraceae bacterium | reverse complement strand
ACTGATAGTCCGAGTACTCGGTCAGCACCACCGGCGCGTCCTCCCTGCCGAGCGAAGGGGTGCCGAGCGCGGCGGTCTCCCCGCCGGCATCCCCTGACCCGGAAGAGCCGGCGTCCGCCCCGCCGTTGCCCCCACCGGAGGATGACGTGGCGCCTCCGGCGCCGCAGCCGGCGAGGACGAGCGCCACCACGAGCGCCAGGACGAGCGTGAATACGACCCGGGGCCTCAGATCCTGTGTCCCGTCCCTCGCGTCGTGGTCGGGTGCTGCGCCTGCGCCGGTCAGAGGGGCACCTCCTGTGCTGGATTCGTATCTACCCCGACAGTTATAAACCATGCGCCGGAACCTGCGTGCTAAAATGCGCCGTTT
>CADCUW010000395.1:0-4062 GCA_902805985.1 uncultured Rubrobacteraceae bacterium | reverse complement strand
GGCATCAACCTCGCCAGGCACCTGCTCTCCCGCGGCTACGAGGTAGCTTCCCTGGACCTCGAACCCTTCGACTACCCCGAACGCGGCCAGGTAGAGGAGCTTACCGGCGACATCCGCGACAGGGCCTTCGTGGACCGCGCCGTCGCGGGCGCGGACTTCGTGGTCCACACGGCCGCGGCGCTGCCCCTCTACTCGGCAGACGACATCTACACCACGGACGTCGAGGGCACGCGCAACGTGCTCGACGCCTCTCTACGCCACGGCGTACAGCGCCTCGTCCACGTCTCCTCCACGGCGGTCTACGGGATACCGGACCATCACCCGCTCTACGAGACCGACAAGCTTGAAGGTGTGGGGCCATACGGGCAGGCCAAGATCCAGGCCGAGATGGTCTGCCTGGAGTACCGCGCGAAGGGCCTGACCGTCCCGATCATCCGACCCAAGTCCTTCGTCGGTCCCGAGCGCCTGGGTGTCTTCGCGTTGTTCTACGACTGGGCGTACACGGGTCACGACTTCCCCATGATCGGCTCGGGCAACAACCGCTACCAGCTCCTCGACGTCGAGGACCTCTGCGACGCCATCGCCCTCTGCCTCACGCTGCCAGAGGAGCAGGTCGACGACACCTTCAACATAGGAGCCGCTGAGTTCACCACCATGAAGGAGGACTACCAGGCCGTCCTGGATGAGGCCGGGCACGGCAAGAGGATCCGGGGCTTCCCCGCGGCCCCGGCCATACTCGGCCTGCGCGTCCTCGACCGCCTCGGCGTCTCCCCCCTCTACAAGTGGGTCTACGAGACGGCCTCCAAGGACTCCTTCGTCTCCATAGAGAAGGCGCAGAGGCAGCTAGGCTATGCGCCGAAGTTCTCAAACAAGGAGGCGCTCCTCAGGAACTTCCGCTGGTACCTCGACAACCTAAAGGTCTTCGAGAACGCCTCGGGCGTCTCGCACCGGGTGCCGTGGAAGCAGGGCGCCATCGGCCTCCTCAAGCGGTTCTTCTAAGGGGCACGGCCGCAAGAGGCCCGAGGCGCCCGCCCTCAGGATAGAAGAGGGCACCGGAGAGGACCGGGATCCCGAAGGACCCGGCCCTCGCGTCCCGGGAACCCCGGAACGATCATAGCCTGTAGGGGCTACTCGAAGTAGTCGAAGACGCCGTCGTTGTCGTCGTCCTCATCAAAGACGTCCTCGACACCGTCCAGGTCGAAGTCCGCGCCGAAGCCGGCGTTGACCTGGTTCTGGGTGATGCCCTGATCGCTGGCCACGACCGCCACGTTCTCGTCGCCGACGGCGTTCGCGTCACCGGACTGAGTCTGGACGGCGAACTGGAACTGCGAGGCCTCCACAAAGCTCACGTCGCCGCCCGTGGCCACGCTCTCGTCGACAGCGGTGGCGTCCTGGGCGAGGGCTGCCGGCGCCGCGGCGCCAAGGGCCAGGGTCGCCGCGGCGATCCCCGCCGCCAGACGGGCCTTACGATTCTGCGTGTAGTGCTTCATACCGTTCCTTTCGGAAGCTTTCAACTACGATCAAATGCTACCGAAACACAGGCAAACAACCTCGTACCGGAGCGATGATCTTGCTCATCCCCCAGGGGGGATCAGGATGCTTCCCGCTCCTCGGATAACTCCCTTCGGCTCCCCATCCCGAGATCTTTGAGGATGTTCTTCACGTGGGTTCTGACGGTGTTGACGCTGACGTGGAGGTGCTCAGCGATCTCCGGGTTGGTGCGACGCTTGAGCAACAGGTCGAGAATGTCTTTCTCCCTGGGTGTGAGCTTCGCCGCCTCTATGCGTGCCCTGAGCGTGGTCTCCGAACGGGCCTCCATGGGCCCCAGCATCCACACCCTCTCCCCCGCGCAGGTCCTCTTTACGGCCTCGGGAAGTACCTCTATGCCTGCCTCTTTGTGGACGAAACCGTCCGCGCCCGCGAGGCTCGCCGCCGCGACGCTCTCCCTGGAGTTGTCCTCCGAGTAGATCAGAACCCTCGGCGGCCTCTCGACGGCCTTCAGTTCCCCGAGCACGCTGACCCTGCCGCCCAGATCGGGGTCCACGATCACCAGATTGGGCCGCAGTTGCGCACTCAAGCGCAGGGCCTCGTCGGTATCCGCGGCCTCTCCGACCACCTGGACCCCTTCCATGCCCTCGAGCAAGACCCGCAGGCCGAGCCTGGTCACGGGCTGCCTGTCTACCAGAAGTATCCTCATCGCCAGCTCCTCCATGATTCTCCGGGCACCAATGCCAAACATATACGATATGGCGTACCAAACGGTTCATCGCTCGCTTCTGGCAGACTCCCGGGGCCCGGCCGGTCCAGGTCGGCGCAGCTTGACGATGACTACAGATAGGGTGTTGGGTAAGCAGGTCTACACTATCCCGGAGACGGAAAGAGAGCGCGGGGATACGGACGCGACCGGATGCAAGATAAACTGGGAACCTCCGGGTTGTCGAAGGAGAAGTACCCTCACGGGGCTTTTGGTAGTACCCGGGCAACCTCGCGCGGTTGGATCGCGCATCCGACGTCTCGCGTGCCGGATGTCTTGGAAGCCGGGCCTACAGGGATCCGCAGACGGTCTTCCGGGGCTCTCTACAAGCCGAAGACCGGTACATCCACGACCAATCTCTCAAATTCGGCCCGTGTCGGTGATCCACGTCGAACATTATTGGCGTATAGTTGAGTGTGCGGGCCGGCATAGCTGCGATTTATCGCTCTTCAACTGCTTTCACGTCAACGAAGCACCGGCCCGCACCTCCTATGTCCCGCACACCTACCAAATGGTTACGCACCGTTGAGGGGGAATCGACGGCTACGGGATAAAAAAGACCGCGCTCGCTAGAGTTGTGGCGGAGGCCGGAATAACAGAGGGGGGCAGGGTTGCGTACCCCTCGATCTCTGCGCCTCGGGTCCTTACAGGACGTCGACGAAGAGCACCACGTCGCCGTTCCTCAGAACGTCGATCGCGACGACGTCATCGATGTCGACGTCGTTGTTGTTGAGAACGTTCTTGATGATCTCGACGTTGTTGTTGTTCACGCTGTTGTTCAGGAAGTCCTGCAACACGGCTATGTCCGTCTGGTTGTTGTTGAGGACATTGTTGAGCACCCGGTTGTTGTTGACCGAATCCTCGACGTTGACCACCTGCACGTCGGTGATCGCGAGATCGTTCAGCACGTTGAGCTGGTCGATCTCGACGTTGACGTTGTTCAGCGCGCTGACGAGGTTGCCGGTGTTGACCTGAGTCGGCTGCGCGAACGCCGGACCAGAGAGGCTAAGCATCATGGCGCCAGCAGTCAACCCGGCGGCTAGCCATACTTTCGTCTTGCTCTTCCTTTTTGTCCCTCCGAAGAGGTTGCTTTCACGTCCTCAGGATTCTACCCGCGCCGATAGTGATGTAAACGTTCTGTAACATTTTTAAGAATTGTTAAACCGGCCCGTGCAGGGACCCGGCGGCGCGGTCGACCATCCAGGTCGGACCGCCGGGGGGACGGACGAGCTTCGCGGGGTACGCGCGCGGATCTGCGTCGCCCTCCAGTATCTCCGCGAGGGCCTCCGCCTTACCCTCGCCGGCCACGAGAAAGACGACCTGCCGCGCGACGTTCAGGACCGGGGCGGTCAGCGTGAGGCGGGTGGTCTTCAATTTGGGCACCGGGTTGGCGACGACGAGGCGGTCGGTGGCTTCGAGCGCGGGGGTCTGTGGGAAGAGGCTCGCGGTGTGCCCGTCCTCGCCGATGCCGAGCATGACGAGGTCGAGGGCCGGAGGCTCCCCTCCGAAAAACTCGTTCAGCTCGCCCTCGTAGGAGGCGGCGGCCTCGTCGGGCGGCAGCTCGCCGCGCATGCGGTGGACGAAGCCAACGGGGACGTGGTCAAGGAGCGCCTCCCGGGCCATCCGGTAGTTCGAGTCCCCATGGTCCGGTGGGACGGTGCGTTCGTCCCCGAAGAAGACATGAACGTTGGGCCAGTCCACCCCTCCGGCGTGGTCGCGGGCGAGGACCTCGTAGGTGGCCTTCGGGGTGGAGCCGCCGGCCAGCGCGACGGCGAAGCGCCCGCGTTCGGCTATCGCCTCCGCGGCCC
>CADCUW010000394.1 GCA_902805985.1 uncultured Rubrobacteraceae bacterium | reverse complement strand
CCTACTTTATCTCCAGCACCCGCCAGGGTAAGGCGATGCGGGCCGTGGCCCAGGACAAGGAGGCCGCCTCCATGATGGGCATCAACGTGAACCGCACGATCTCCATCACCTTCCTGCTCGGCGGCATCCTCGCCGGCGCCTCGGGCGTCATGTACGGCCTCTTCAACGGCATCAGCGTCTTCAACGTCGGCTTTACCCAGGGGCTCTTCGCCTTCACGGCGGCGGTCTTGGGCGGGATCGGGAACCTCAGCGGGGCGGTCGTGGGCGGTTTCCTCATAGGGATCATCGGCTCCATGGCCGACCAGTACATCGGGGTGCGGTGGACCTCCATAGTGATCTTCGCCGTCTTGATACTGGTGCTCGTCTTCAGGCCGCGCGGCCTCCTCGGCGACCGCTCGGCGGTGCAGGGCGGGGGCGATTAGGATGGCCCGCTACCGCAGGTTCCTCCTGCCGGCGGTGCTTATCGTGCTGGCCGTCTTGCTCCCCTTTATCGACGCGGCGCTCGGCACGAACGCCCTGTTTACGGCCATCACCATCGCCATCTTCGTGATGCTGGCCTTAGGTCTCAACATCGTCGTCGGCTTCGCGGGCCTCCTCGACCTCGGCTTCGTGGCGTTCTACGCCCTCGGGGCCTACGTGATCGGGTGGTTCGCCTCAAGCCACTTCAACGGGTTGAGCTTCTCCTTCGGCTCGACGGCGACCTCCTTGAGCGGCGAGGCGCTGCCGGGCATACACATCTCGTTCTGGATACTGCTGCTGCTCGCAGGGGCCTTCTCGGCGGTCTGCGGCATGATCATCGGCTTCCCGACGCTCAGGCTGCGGGGGGATTACCTCGCCATCGTGACGCTCGGGTTCGGCGAGATCATCCCACGGTTCTTCCAGAACGGGGATAACCTCGGCGGCTTCAACCTCACCAACGGCACCATAGGCATAAAGGCCATAGACTCGCCCGGCTTCCCGTTCCTGCCCGACTCCCTCGACTCCTGGCAACGGTTCAGCACGCTGGACCTGAACCCCTGGTACTACACCATCCTCGCGATGGTGCTCGTGACCATCTACGTCAACGTGAGGTTGCAGAACTCGCGTCTGGGGAGGGCCTGGATCTCGGTGCGCGAGGACGAGACGGCCGCCGCCGCCATGGGCATAAACCCCGTGACGACGAAGCTATGGGCCTACGCCCTGGGCGCGCTCTTCGGTGGGTTCGCGGGCGCATTCTACGGGGCTTTCATCAAGAACATCTTCCCCGACGCCTTCTCGTTCAACATCTCCATCCTGATCCTGTGCATGGTAGTTCTCGGTGGGATGGGGAACATCTACGGCGTGATCCTCGGCGCCATCGTACTGCAGGGGATCAACTTCTACCTCCTGCCGCAACTGAGCACGGTCGTGCACGCCATCGGCGACGCCGTCGGCAGCGCGGCGATGAGCAACGTGGACCTGGCCCGCTACAACTTCTTTATCTTCGGCGTGGTACTCGTGCTCATGATGCTCTTGAGACCCGAGGGGATCATCCCGAACCGTCAACGCCAGGAGGAGCTGCGCGACGACGACCCCGGCACCGGCGATGCGATGGGGGGTGGCGCCCGTGCCTGAAGAGAACGATCAGAACGCGAACACCCTGCTCGAGGCGCGCGGCATCACCAAGGTCTTCGGCGGGCTCGTCGCCGTGAACTCGGTGGACTTCGACATCCCGGAGCGGTCCATCGTCAGCCTGATCGGGCCGAACGGCGCCGGCAAGACGACGTTCTTCAACATGGTCAGCGGCCTCTTCGAGCCGAGCTCCGGAGCCTTCGTCTTCAAGGACAAGAACATCACCAAGCTCAAGGCCCACCAGCGGGCGCAGATGGGGATCGGGCGCACCTTCCAGAACATCCGGCTCTTCGGCACGATGAGCGCGGTGGACAACGTGCTCTCCGGGATGCACACGCGCCTTAAAAGCTCCATCATCGGCGCCATCCTGCGCACCCCGGCCACCCGGCGCGAGGAGAAGGAGTCGGCCGAGCGGGCCAGCGACCTGCTCGACTTCGTCGGCATCAGCAACCGGGAGACCTTCGCCAAGAACCTCTCCTACGGGGACCAGCGGAGGCTGGAGATCGCCCGGGCGCTCGCCTCAGAGCCGACGCTGCTCCTGCTCGACGAGCCGACGGCGGGGATGAACCCGCAGGAGACCGCCAGGCTGACGGACCTTATCCGCAGGCTGCGGGAGGAGAGGGGGATCTCGATCCTCCTGATCGAGCACGAGATGCGCGTGGTGATGAGCATCTCGGACCGGGTGACGGTGCTCGACCACGGGGAGAAGATCTCGGAAGGCCTGCCCGCGGAGGTCCGCCAGGACCCGAAGGTGATCGAGGCCTACCTCGGCACGGCGAAGACGGGTTAGGGTAGAGCCATGGCGCTTCTAGAGGTCCGGGACATGCACAGCTACTACGGGAACATCCACGCGCTGCGCGGCGTCTCCCTGACGGTCGAAGAGGGCGAGGTCGTCACCCTCATCGGCTCCAACGGCGCCGGAAAGACGACGACGCTGCGCTCCATAAACGGCGTGCTGCCGGCCCGCGAGGGGAGGGTGATCTTCAACGGCGAGGAGATCCAGGGCGTGCCGGCCCACGGCATGATAGAGAAGGGCATCGCCCAGAGCCCGGAGGGGCGCAAGATCTTTCCGCGCATGACGGTCCGGGAGAACCTGGAGATGGGCGCCTACCACCGCAACGACCGCGACGGCATCAGCCGGGACATGGACCGCGTCTTCGAGCTCTTCCCCCGGCTGCAAGAGCGCATAAAGCAGGAGGCCGGTACGATGTCCGGCGGCGAGCAGCAGATGCTCGCGATCGGCCGGGCGCTGATGAGCAGCCCCAAGCTGCTCCTCCTGGACGAGCCCTCGATGGGCCTGGCGCCCGTCCTCGTCGAGCGCATCTTCGACATCATCAAGGAGATCAACGCCCAGGGCACCACGATCCTCCTCGTCGAACAGAACGCGAACGTGGCCCTCGAGATCGCCACCCGCGGCTACGTCCTGGAGTCCGGCAACATCGTCAACGCCGCCCCCGCCGAGAAGCTGCGCCAGGACCCGAAGGTCCGCGAAGCCTACCTGGGCGAGATCTGAGCCGGGGTTGGCAGGGGACCCCCCAGAGCCACAACCCAACCACCCCGTAGGGGAGGGTTTCAAACCCTCCCACGCACGAAACGTCCCGCCGGCGTAACGGCATTCCTCACCAATCCGATGGACTTGGCATCCGCGCAAGCGTATAGTGGCGGGGTGTCTGTTACCGGATCATACTTACGAGCTCTGCCCTCGTTCTACGCCCCTTCCTACAAGTACCGGCGCCTCGCGTTCGGCTCCTACGGGTTCGGCCACACCAATCAGAGGCAGCCCAGCGATCTGCGCGGCACCGTTATCGGGAAAAAGGGAAGGTATCGGGTTCTTCGTGCAAGGGGAGGTGACGCCTAGAGAACAGAACCCAGTGAGGTGACGAATGACGCTCGACCTTCGGGTTGGCCTGCAAGAGGCCGCCCAGAGAATCCATCCCGTCCGTCCGGACTACCAGGACTTACCGATAGAACAGGGCTTCGACTGGCCCGCCATCGCCGATCACGACTTCGACCAGCTCTACCTGGTCGTCTTCCGCTCCGTCCGCCAACCCGACGCCGACCTCGACCTGCTCCGCTGGTTCGACGACCTCGCCTACGCCGAAGCGCTCGCCTCCGGCGGCCTGCTCCGCTACTTCAAGGGCGACGCCGACGGGCGGGGCCACTGCGTCTCTTTCTGTCTCTGGGAGAACCGCGAGGCGGCCCTGAGGGCCGCCGGCGGCAAGAAGCACGCGCAGGCGGCGAGCATCACGGCCCAGATGTACGTCTCCTACGATCTCGAGCGCTACGAACTGACGCCTGGAGATGCCGGCGGGAGGCCCGCCTTTCGCCGTCTCTAGCTTACGGGGCGGAGACATAGGAAACTGGCGGCCGGGCAACCCGTGCCGAAGACCAGCGCGCTGCCCGGGGTGCGATCCGTGTCGGACGTCTTCCAGAAATGCGGCGGGATTTGGCCGGCCGCTCCGGTATAATCTCTCTGAATGCGTGTCTACCTTATCGACGGTTTCTCCCTGCTCTACCGGGCGTTCTACGCGCTGCCGCAGAGCATCTCGACGAGCAGCGGCTTGCCGACCAACGCCCTCTATGGCTTTACGAGCATGATCCTGAAGCTTCTCGACTCGGAGGAAGAGGTGGGCCTCGGCGTGGTGTGGGACGCCGGCAAGCCGGCGTTTCGGATGAAGATCTTCCCCGAGTACAAGGCCCAGCGTTCCGCCATGCCGGAGGAGCTCAAGGTGCAGTTGGACCACCTGGACGAGATCCTCGACGCCATGAACATCCCCGCCGTCCGGGCCGAGGGCTTCGAGGCCGACGACGCCCTGGCGACGTTGTCGCGCCAGGTCCCTGACGATACGGAGCTGTTCATCGT
>CADCUW010000393.1 GCA_902805985.1 uncultured Rubrobacteraceae bacterium | reverse complement strand
ACCGTCCTCTGCCAGGCCCCGACCGAGTACCGCCTCCTCGCCAAGACCCCCGAGCTCGAGAGGGCCGACCTCTCCCCGGTCCGGCACGCGGTCTCGGCCGGCGAGCCCCTGAACCCGGCGGTCATCGGGCGGTGGAAGGAGCTGCACGGCCTCACCATCTACGACGGCTACGGCCAGACGGAGAACACGCTTCTGGTCGGCAACTTCCCGGGCCTCGAGGTGCGCCCGGGCTCGATGGGCAGGCCCTCCCCCGGCTGCGACGTTGTGGTCGTGGACATGGAAGGCAAGGAGTGCCCGCCAGACGAGCCGGGCGACATCGCCCTCTCCGGCCGTCCGCCCGTCCTCTTCAAGGAGTACTGGGAGCAGCCCGACGAGACTGAAGGCGTCTTCAGGACCGGGCACTACCTCACGGGTGATCGGGCCTACAGGGATGCGGAAGGCTACCTGTGGTTCGTGGGGCGCTCGGACGACGTCATACTCTCCGCCGGATACCGCATCGGGCCGTTCGAGATAGAGAGCATCCTCATCGAGCATCCCGCCGTGGTCGAGAGCGCCGTCGTCCCCGCCCCGGACGAGGACCGCGGCAGCGTCGTCAAGGCCTTCATCGTGCTAGGCCCAGACTACGAGCCGTCCGAAGAACTAAAGACGGAGATACAGGCCCACTGCAAGGCGCTCACCGCCCCGTACAAATACCCGCGCCAGATCGAGTTCATAGAAGAACTCCCGAAGACGACGAGCGGCAAGATCCGGCGCGTGGAGTTGAGGTCTTGAGGCTTTGAGGTTCGAAGTTCCAGGATCGAGGTCTCGGACGACCCCGAGGGCGTCAACCCCTCGCCCAGTTCAGTCCTGTTCTCCAGAACTTTTAGACTCGAAGTCCTACAGCTCAAAACCTCGAACCTCAAGGCCTTATGCCTGACCTCGACTCCCTCGCAAACGAAGAGTTCTGCTACCTGACGACCAGGGGCAGGGTGACGGGCCACCCGCACGAGATCGAGATCTGGTTCTCCATAGAAGGCGAAACTCTCTACATGCTCTCCGGCGGCGGCGACCGGGCCGACTGGGTGAAGAACCTGCGGAGGGAACCGACCGTGACGGTCAGGATCTCTGGGGAGGAGCTAAAGGGCAAGGCCCGCCTCGTCGAGGATGCCGAAGAGGATGGGCTGGCCCGCAGGCTCCTGGTCGAGAAGTACGAGCGGAGCCCGGGCAGCCTCTCGGATTGGCGCCAGAGGGCCCTGCCGGTGGCGGTGGACCTGGCGTAGCCCGTGGTCGGAGGACGGTGGTACGGGCGGGTTGGTAGGATGTTCGGGTCGGGATCGCGACGATGGGGGAGCGTATGGTCGTCAGGCTCGCAGTTCTTGCCGTGATCTCCGCCCTCGTACTGGGTGGGCTATTCCTGATCCTACGCCCCGACCCGCCCGCGGCGTCGGCCCCTGAGGAGCGCTCCTTCGACCTGGAGATAACGGAAGGCGGCATGGACCCGGAGGAGGTCTCCGTGAGGGAGGGCGACCGGGTAACCATGAACATTACCTCGGATCGCCCGGTCGAGATCCACGTCCACGGCTACGACCTGGAGGAAGAGGTCGGGCCGGGTGGGCCGACCGAACTCTCCTTCGAGGCGGACCTGACGGGCCGGTTCCCGATGGAGGACCACGAGACGGAAGAATAGCTCGGTGTCCTGGTCGTGGAGCCGCGCTAGGCGCGTGCCGAAGCCCGCGCGCCGCGCCGCGGCGGTCCCTGCCGCCGTGCTCCTCTGGGCCGTGCCGTTCCTGGCCGGCGCACCTCCGGCCCTCGCACACGGCTTCGGGCAGCGGTACGACCTTCCGGTGCCGCTCTGGCTCTACCTCTACGGGGCGGCCGGCGCCGTGGCGCTCTCCTTCGTCGTGTTCGGCCTCTTTATCGGCGAGCGGGGGGAGGCCCGCGGCTACCCCAGGCTGAACCTGCTGCGGTTTGGCCTCTTCCGGGCGACGCTCGCGAGCCGGGTCTTCGTCTCGGGGCTCCGGGTCGCCTCGGTGGGGCTCTTCGTGCTGGTCATCCTGACGGGGCTGCTCGGAGACCAGACGCCGGTCCTCAACCTCGCGCCGACGGTGGTGTGGGTGATCTGGTGGGTCGGCTTCAGCCTCTTCGTCGCGCTCGCCGGGAACCTCTGGGCGCTCGTGAACCCCCTGATGGTCCTGTTCGAGTGGGCGGACGGGCTCGCCGGGCGCCTCGGGGTGGACGAGGGCCTCGAGTCAGAGGCCCCGTACCCGGCCTCGTGGGACGTCTGGCCGGCCCTGGTCCTGTTCTTTGTCTTTGTCTGGGTCGAGCTCGTGTTCCCCGGCTCGGCCACGCCGCGTAACATCGCCTTCTTCATTCTCCTGTACGCGAGCGTCACCTGGGCGGGAATGTCGCTCTTCGGCAAGGAAACCTGGCTCCGCAAGGGCGAGGCGTTCTCCGTGTTCTTTGGCATCCTGGCCAGGTTCGCCCCGACCGAGGTGCGCGTGAGAGGCGGGAAGACCTGCAAAGAGTGCGACGCCTGCGGGCCCGGAGGCGAAGACTGCGTCAACTGCTACGGGTGCTTCGTCCGGGCAGCACCTGATAAGAGGGAGCTGAACCTCAGGCCTCCCGCCGTGAGACTCCTGCGTTCCGACAAGACGTCGGCGGGGCTGCTGGCGTTCGTGGTCTTCATGCTCGCGAGCGTGACCTACGACGGCCTGATGGCGACCCCGCTCTGGGTGAGCGGGATGTTCTTTCTTCAATCCCTAACGGGCTCGTTCGGGGTACTGGGGAGCCTGTTCTACGGGACGCTCGGGCTCGTTGTGGTGCCGCTGGTGTTCTTCGGGCTGTACGCGGGGTTCGTGAAGCTCTGCCAGGCGATGGGCGGTGGGACGAGCTTCCGGGGGCTCGCCGGGGCCTTCGCGTACTCGCTGGTGCCCATCGCGCTCGCCTACCAGGCGGCACACTACTACACGCTCCTGATCACGGAGGGCCAGAACCTCTTCGCCCTCGCCTCCGACCTTTTCGGGCGGGGCTGGAACCTCTTCGGCACGGCCGGCTACGAGGTAGACGTCAACGTCGTCGGGGCGGCGTTCGTCTGGTACTCGCAGGTCGCCCTCATCGTCGCCGGCCACGTCGTCGCCGTGTACCTGGCCCACGCCGTAGCACTCCGGAAGGCGCAAAGCCCCAAGCTGGCCCTGCGGAGCCAGCTCCCGATGCTGGCGCTCATGGTCCTCTACACCGTCACGAGCCTCTGGGTCCTCCCCCAACCCACCGTCGAATAAGAATGCCGAGAATACTTCCTACAAGCATCAGGTTGCGGTGCGCGGCCTGATGCCCGACATCGCCACCACGGTTGGCCCGAGAAAGGAGTATCTCCGCGGCATCCCCGACCCACGACAGCTCAAAACCTGATGCCTACAGGCGAAAGCCCCTGTGCTACGAACACTATGCGCCAACATTGCGATTATGTCACGCTAGTTGCGTCGATGTAGGGGAGGGGAACGTGTGCCGGGGGCCACGCCCCAGGCTTACAGACGTGGTCGGCCATGCGAAGAGGGGTGTGACGCTCAAATGAAGCGAAGAGTAGCCATACTGACGTTGGTCCTTCTACCCGCCCTCGTGGCGGTGGTCGGCTTCGCGGCCGACTCGGGGCTTCTGAGCTTCAACGAGCCTAGAGGCGCCATGCCCCGGGTTGAGGGCTCCGAGCCAAGCACCGGCGGTTTCTCATCCAAGAACGTAGAGTACTAGGGCTTCTTCCGTTTTCCGGGCGCTGATCAACTCGGACAGCCGGTGCCAGGCAACCCGGAGATCCTGACCGCCACCGGCGCCAACATCCGCGGCGACTATCTATACCTGACGAGTTGGAAGAACATCTCCATCTACAATATCTACAATATCTCCAAGCCTCTACAACCTCGGCTGACGGACACCCTGCCCATCGGCTTCAAGTTCGAGAACGAGAACGTGGCAACGAACGGCAAGATCCTGCTGTTCTCCGAGTCGCTGCCCGGCGACGCGCTGCACATCTACAACGTCTCGGACAAGACGAACATCCGGGAGATCTCCACCGTCGAGGGCGCCGGCGACCACACGACGACGTGCATCATGGACTGCAAGTGGGCCTACGGCTCGGACGGAAGCATCACCGACCTGCGCGACCCGAGGAATCCGAAGCTCATGACGCAGGACTGGCACAAGATCACCGGCCTGAACGAGGATGGCGCGCACGACGTGGACGAGTACAAGCCCGGCTTCCTCGTCACCCCTCCATCTCGGACTCTTTCCAGATCCTCGACGTGCGGCAGCCGCTGAAGCCGAAGGTGCTGGAGCGCGGCAAGCATCCGCAGCCCGACGACTTCCTGTTCCACTCCGGCACCTGGCCGCGGGCGGGCCAGGACAAGTTCGTGGTGATGCAGGGCGAGAAGAACTTCAGGACCCAGTGCGACAGACGTCAGGGCCCTGTCATGACCTACGACAAGGTCGAGGGTACCAACC
>CADCUW010000392.1 GCA_902805985.1 uncultured Rubrobacteraceae bacterium | reverse complement strand
CGTCGCCGGCCGGCCAGAGGTCCCGCCCTTTTTTCGTGACCCGATCATCCTGGACAGGGACCTGGCGTGGGACTTCTTGCGGCTGCACGTGGCCCTCGAAGGCGCCGCCCCGAGGCTCGAACAGGACGCGCGCCTCCTCCGCGTGCTGACGCGGCTCGTGGAACGTCACGCGGGCGTCCGCCCTTCGCCGCCGCCCGCCCGGGAGCGCCGGGCCGTGAGGGTGGCGCGGGAGTACCTGGAGGAGAACCTCGGTCGAAGCGTCACGCTAGAAGAGCTCGCGCACCGGGCAAACCTGAGCCCGTTCCACCTGGCGCGGGTCTTCCGAGACGAGGTCGGGATGCCGCCGCACGCCTACCAGATGCAGGCGCGCCTGGGCCGCGCTAGGAGCCTGCTGCTGCAGGGGTGGCCAGTCGCGCGCGTGGCGCGAGAGACGGGCTTCGCCGATCAGAGCCACCTTACCCGCCGTTTCAAGCGCCTCGTCGGCGTCCCCCCGAGCAGGTACGGCCACCAAAACAGCAAGAACGTTCAATAAAGCGGCCCCGCCGCGCCATAGAATGTAGCTGCCGGTGGAAGCCCGGCGCGACGAGAAGAGACCACCGCGAAGAAGAAGGAGGGACGAGAGATGGCCGATGGGGGAAACGTTCTCGCAGACGGCGTCCGAGGGCGGTCATGAACGCGTCCGGCCCAGTACTGGTAGTGCGCGGCATACGAGGCGATGGCCCTGGCGCCTAGAACGCACGACGGGGCGTACGAGGGGTGGCCCGCGGGCAAGATCTGGCAAGCCACCGGCGCCGGCGTTCCCTGTGCCCACGACATACACCACAAGCGCCCGGTCAAGAGGGCCATAGAGTTCAGACGCGGCGATCCGGGGACGCTGGTCGAGGGGAACTTTTCGCGGGCGCTCCGGCGGACGCGGGGCAAGGAGCGGAGGATAAAAATCAGAGAGGGAGGCTTCGCTTGAACGTGGAGGGAAGGGCCGAGCGGGTCTGGCTCGTCACCGGGGGCTCATCCGGGTTCGGCCGCGCGATAGCGGAGGCGGCGCTCGCGCGGGGGGACAAAGTGGTCGCCACGGCCCGCCGGGCGGAGAGGCTGGACGACCTGGTCGCCGGGGCCACCGAGGGCAGGGCGCACGCCGTCTCCCTCGACCTCTCGGACCCAGAAGGCCCCGGGCGGGTGGTCGAGGAGGTGCTCAGACGTTTCGGCAGGGTGGATGTGCTCGTCAACAACGCCGGGCACGGGCAGGTCGGGGCCGTCGAAGAGACGACGGAGGAGGAGCTGCGCGAGATCTTCGACGTCCACGTGTTCGGACCGGCCGCGCTGGTGCGCGCGGTCCTGCCCGCGATGCGCCGCCAGGGTTCGGGGGCCATCGTGCAGATGAGCTCCTTTGGCGGCCAGGTCGCCTACCCCGGCTTCGGCGCCTACTGCGCGACGAAGTTCGCCCTCGAAGGGCTCAGCGAGGCCCTCGCCCCCGAGGTCGCGCCCTTCGGCGTCAAGGTCCTCATCGTCGAGCCCGGGGCGTTTCGCACCGGGTTCTCCGGCGGCGCCCTCGCCCAGTCGCGGGAGATACCGGAGTACGCCGAAACCGTCGGGCCGACGCGGGAGATGATCACGGGCATAGACGGTACCCAACCCGGGGACCCCGCGAAGGCCGCGGCGGCGATCATGGTGGCGCTCGACGCCGACGAGACGCCCCTCAGGCTGCCGCTCGGCCCTGACGCCGTCGAGGGCATCCGCGGGAAACTGGACGCCGTACGCGCGGAGCTGGACCGCTGGGAGAGCGTCTCCGTCGCGACGACTTTCGGGGAGGCGCCGCGTGGCTGAGAAGACGGGGGCCCGCACGGCGCTCGTGACCGGCGGTAACCGTGGCATCGGCTTCGAGGCCTGCCGCCAGCTCGCGAGGACCGGCCTCCGGGTCCTCCTGACCGCACGCGACCCCGAGAAGAGAGAGGAGTCCGCGCGCGCATTGCGCGACGAAGGGCTTGAGGTCTCCTTCGAGGAGATCGACGTTACCGACGGCGGGAGCGTCGAGGCGTGCGCGCGGCGGCTCTCTGACGCGGGCATCGAGGTGGACGTGCTCGTCAACAACGCCGGCGTCTACCCGACGGAGGGCGTGTTTTCGGTAAGCGAGGAGGCGTTCAGGCGGGCGCTGGAGATCAACACTTTGGGGCCCTTTAGGACCTGCCGGGCATTCGTGCCGGCGATGGTGCGGCGCGGCTACGGCCGGGTGGTCAACGTCTCCTCCGGCGGCGGCTCCTTCGGGGAGGGGATCGGCCCCGTGGCCTACGGCGCCTCGAAGGCCGCCCAGAACGCGCTGACGGTCAAGGTCGCGGAGGCCGTGCGCGGCGACGTGAAGGCGAACGCGATGTGCCCCGGCTGGGTCCGCACCGAGATGGGGGGATCCGGCGCCCCCCGGAGCCCGGAGCAGGCCGCGGACACCCTCGTCTGGCTTGCGACGCTGCCGGCCGATGGACCCAACGGCGGCTTCTTCCGGGACCGCCAACCGATCCCCTGGTAAGGGCAGCGAGGGATCAGGGAGAACCTCCGCGCGCTACCCGCGCGGTCGGTGTGCGCGGTCAGAGGGAGAACCGGAAGACCCACGGGCCCTCATAGGACGGTCCATCCCCCGCGTACTCTCCGTCCTCGTAAGCGTCGGCGACCAGACGCGGTACCCGGATCTCAAGCTCCCCGGTCTCCGGCAGCCCCTCCACCCGCACGCTGCCCTCGGCCTCGCCGTCGCTGGCGCCGGAGTGCTGCGGGGAGCAGGGCAGGTCCCGGCCGGCGCCGTCTCGGATCTCGAACACCGGCTCCGGTATGCCGAACCCGAGAGCAGGCTCTTCTCGGAACGCGCTCTCCCCGAGGGAGACCCGCCACTGCAAGACCCCGACTCCCTCCCCGTAGAGCTCGAGCGACGCTAGGGCGACCGTGACACCATCAACCGCGCGCCGCTGCGCGATGGGCACTACCCGCTCCAGGCTGCGCGCCGACGTCCCCCTTCGGCGCTCGACGGACAGTTCGGGCCCCTCCTCCCCGGCGGGCACCGCCCCCACCTCGAACGACTCGTGTCCTGCCGGATCCCCCGGTCCATCCCCGGGCTCCTCGTGCGGCGGCCGGAGCCACGGGGGACGTTCGCGGACCTGGTGCAGGGACTCCCACGGGCAGAACATCGTCGGCCCGGGCCCGAGCTCGCCAACCTTGGAGAGCAAGATCCCCATCCCCGCGCACCTCCGCCAGCGTCGCCACCATCTCCACGCCCCGCGCCTCGACGTTCGTGAGCCTGATGGCGACCTTGCGTCCCACGAGCCCGAACACATCTTCCCTATTCACGACCTACCTCCAGAGCTCTTTTCAATACCTCGTAGAAGCCGCGCATCGTTCGGCGGTTCCCGGCCCCCTGCGACTCCGTACCCCGAGAGCCGACGCCTACCTCTTCGCCAGGTAGATGCCGGCGACGATGACGGCGGCCCCGACTAACTGCCCCGGCCCGAAGCTCTCGCCCAGTAGCACAATGCCGGCGCTGACGCCGATCAGGGTTACGAGGTACTGGTAGATGAGCACGCGGTTGGCGCCCGCCCGGGAGACGCCCCAGCCCCACGCGGCGAAACCGAAGGCCGAGGAGAAGAGCATCGAGTACGCGGCGGCGGTCCAGGTCGTCGCGTCGATGGCGGCGGGGTCGAGGGTGTGCGGGTCGAGCAGCGAGAGCGGGAAGGCGACGAGGCCGCCTAGAGTCATGGCGTAGGCGGCGAGCGAGATCGGCGGGTAGCGCTCCAGCAGGCCGAGGGAGAGCACAGTGTAGGAGCCCCAGAAGACGGCCGCGGCGAGGATGAGGGCATCCCCGACGAGGCTCGTGCCCGCGAACTCCAGGCCCCCGTAGACTATAAAGCCGACCCCCACGAGCGAGAGCCCGATGCCGAGGATGCCGGCGAGGCGCGGGCGCTCCAGGCCGAGAGCGAAGCCGAGCAGCATGCCCCACACGGGGCTCGTCGAGTAAACGAGGGCGGTGTTAGCGGCGGTCGTGAGGCCCACGCCGACGGTAAAGACGGTCTGGGTGAGGGTTATGCCGACGACGCCGAGGCCGAGCACGGGAAGGACGTCGTCCCTCTTGAGCCTGGTCCCGGGTTCGGCGAAGCGGCTTATCGCGAACAAGATCAGCCCGGCCAGGGTGAAGCGCGCCGCCGCGAAGAGCACGGGCGGCACGTCGGCGACGACGAGCTTCACCGCCGTGAAGTTCGTCCCGAAAAAGAAGACCGTCAGCAGCAGGGACGCCTCGACGAGCGCGGGGCTCCGGCGTCCCTCCTCGCTCTTGGCCGCGGTCACGGCAGCGCCGTCCTAGCGGACGAAGTCCGTGTTGGCGTCGAGTCCCTTGATGTAGGCGGAGATCACACGGGCGCAGTTCTCCACGTCCTCCAAGTCGACCATCTCGTTCGGCGAGTGCATGTAGCGGTTCGGGCAGGAGACGAGGCCCGTGGCGATGCCG
>CADCUW010000391.1 GCA_902805985.1 uncultured Rubrobacteraceae bacterium | reverse complement strand
CGATCCCTGCTACGCTAGTTACGGAATAGTAGGAACCCGTTTCGTAGGCTTGGGGAAGCCTACCAGTGGGATTAGGAGGAGAGTTGCCTGCTCGATGTTTGCCGCGATGCGGTTTAAGCGCGTCGGTGAGGGCGTGCACGCTTGGGTCTGCGATATTTGGCCTGAGCGTTTCGGGGTAGATGTTGCGGTCGTCGCCGCGCTCGTGCTCCGCGCGGTCTCCTCGTCGCGTTCGCGCCTCGTGCAGGGGGCCGTGGAGCAGGGCGAGGAACGTCGGCGTCCGGTGGGCCCGGGAAGGGGGATAGATGCAACGCAAGTTGAGTCGCGGGACGTTTCTCAAGGTGGGTGGGGGCGCTTCCGTGGCGGCGCTGCTGGGCGGTTGCGGCGGCTTCGGCGTGGGGCAGAGCACCGGCGGCTTGGGCGGTGTTGTCACGATCTGGGAGATCAGCACCGGCATAGAGAAGGCGTCGCTTCTGGAGGAGCTGGCGCGGTACAACGAGGGGCATCCCGGGGTAGACGCGAAGATGCAGTTCTTTGAGAACGATCCCTACAAGCAGAAGCTCCGGGTAGCCATGGGCGCGGGCAACCCGCCAGACGTATTCTACAGTTGGGGTGGGGGCAACCTCGAATCCTACGTGGATGCGGGCAAGGTCTACGATCTGTCGGAGGCGCTGGAGAACGACCCGGACTGGGGCGAAGAGTTCTTGCCCAACGTCATGGAGGGCGTAACCTTCGACGGCAAGGTCTACGGCGTGCCCGTAACCGACGTGCAGCCGAACTGCGTCTTCTACAACAGGGCCATCTTCGAGGAGTACGGTCTGTCCCCGCCCAAGACGTTCGATGGGCTCAAAGACGTCATAAGCGCGCTCAAGGGTGAGGGCGTGATCCCCATAGCCCTCGGCGGACAGAGCAAGTGGACCTACATGATCTGGATGCAGCAGCTCGTCTTGCGCGTCGGCGGCGCCGAGCCTTTCAACAGGGTGATCCGGGGCGAGGCGAACGCGTGGTCCGACCCCGCGTTTGTCGAGGCGGGCGCCATGCTCCAAGATCTGGTACGAATGGGAGCATTCGAGGAGGGCTTCGCGGGCGTCAGCTTCGACACGGGGCAGGCGAGCGCCCTCCTGAACACGGGCGCGGCCGCCATGCACCACGTAGGCGTCTACGACTACGAGAATCATCTCACCGCCAACCCCGACTTTGTGAAGAACAAGCTCGGTTGGTTCAGGTTCCCCGCGGTCGGTGGCGAAGACCCCGTGGACGCCTCCGGCAACCTTGCCAACTTCTACTCTGTCTCCCGGGCCTCGAAAAACAAGGGGGAGGCCATAACTTTCCTCAAGGAGGGAACCTTGAGCGTCGAAACCCGCATAAAGAACGGCGCGGTCCCGCCGGTCAAGGGCATAGAGTCTCGGTTGGAGAAGGCGGACAACAGTACTTGGTTGACGTTCGTCTACGACCTGGTGAAGGGGGCACCCAGCTACCAGCTCTCCTGGGACCAGGCCCTCAGCCCCGTACTGGCAGAGAGGCTGCTGGTCAACCTGGAGCAGATGGTGCTGCTGGCGTCAGCACCTAAAGACTTCTCCGCGGCCATGAATGAAGCGATGAGGGAGGTGTAAGACATGGCGCAACGCCTGACTCCGGCGACGGTATTAATGCTGGTCCCGGCGGCACTGTTCTTTTTTCTTTTCGCCCTGGGACCCATGGTGGTCGCCGCCGGAATAAGTTTTCTGGATTGGAACGGCGTCTCGGAGCCGACGTGGGTCGGTCTCTCGAACTGGGTGGACACGTTCTCAGATTCCCTCACCTTGCGCTCCGTCTTCCTCACCGTGGCGCTCATGATTCTCAACTGGCTCATACAGACGCCCTTGAGCCTCTTGATCGGGGTGTACCTGGCCGGGCACCAAGGATACCGTGCGGTGCTCGGGGTATTCTACTTTCTCCCGCTGCTCTTCTCGGCGGTGGCGGTCGGGATCACCTGGCAGTACATCCTCGACCCGAACCTCGGGGCGCTCAACACGGCGTTGGAGGCCGCCGGCCTCGACGCGTTCGCCAGAACCTGGCTCGGCGACCCCAACCTGGCGCTCCTCGTGGTAGTGCTGGTCATCTCCTGGCAATTCATCCCTTTTCATACGCTGCTCTACCAGGCCGGGGTGCGCCAGATACCTCCGGTGCTCTACGAGGCGGCTCGGATAGACGGTGCCGGAACCTTCGCGCGCTTCTTCTACATCACCCTGCCGCAGCTCAAGTACACGGTTGTCACCTCCTCTATCCTGATCTTCACCGGCTCGCTCACGTATTTCGACCTGATCTACATAATGACCGAGGGCGGTCCCGGCTACTCGACGAGGATACTGCCGCTCCACCAGTACCTCACCGCCTTCCAGGAGTTGCGCTTTGGCCCCGGGAGCGTCATAGCCATCGTCTTGGCGGTCTTCGGCATAACGCTCTCCATCGTGCTGCTCAGGCTGACGGGGTACGGAAAGATGGAGAGCCAGTCAGAGGGACTGTAAAGGGGGAGAAGAATGGCCGCGAACGTAGAGTCGGCGGGGACCACGAGCGGTACCGGCAAGGCGACCCGAAAGCGCCGACGGAGGCGGGAGGTGGTGCCGGTCCTCCTCGGCCTCGTATGGCTGTTCGTCGCCTTCTACCCGGTGCTCTTCATGCTTGGCGCAAGCCTCAGGACGCAGGAGTCCTTTCTGGGCGGGAGCGCATGGCTGCCGCCCCTGAGGCCCACCTTCGAGAACTACGCGCTGGTCTTGAGCAGCGGCTTCTGGCTGTACTTGCTCAACAGCGTGGTCGTCGTGGCGGCGAGCGTGCTCCTCATCGTCGCCTCCTCGCTGCTTACGGCCTACGTCATAGCCCGCATCAAGGGGCGGTTGGTGCAGGCGGTCTTCAACGTCTTTCTGTTGGGGCTCGCGATACCGCTGCAGGCCTCGATCATCCCGATCTACATACTCATGATCCAACTCGGCATCTACGACACGTTGCTCGCCCTGATCTTCCCCTTCGTCGCCTTCGGGATACCGCTGACGGTGCTGATCCTGGTCAACTTTATCCGCGACATCCCGAAGGAGCTCTACGAGGCGATGGTCATCGAGGGCGCTAGCCACTGGCAGGTGCTCAAGGCTCTGGTGATACCGCTCTCGCGCCCGGCGCTGGTGACTGTGACGATCTACAATGCCCTACAGGTCTGGAACGGGTTCCTGTTCCCCCTGATCCTGACCCAGAGCCCGAATGTCCGCGTCCTGCCGCTGGCGCTGTGGACCTTCCGGGGGGAGTTCACCATCAACATACCCGCGATCATGGCGGCGGTCTTCCTATCCTCGTTGCCCATCGTCTTCTTGTACATTGTGGCGCGCCGCCAGCTCTTGAGCGGCCTCACCGCCGGCTTCGGCAAGTAGGACGGGCCGCGCCCGAAAGAAGACACTCCAACAAGAAAGGACGTGGAGATGGCGACCGTCGACGCGAGGCTGAACGTTGAGGGATCTGGGCTTGTGGACGGGCAGGGGAACCGCATCGTGCTACGAGGCTTCGGCCTAGGCGGCTGGATGAACATGGAGAACTTCATCACCGGCTACCCGGCCAACGAGGAGGCCAAGCGCGAGGCGGTAAGGGAGGTGCTCGGGGACGACCTCTACGAGCACTTCTTCGACAGCTTCCTTGAGCACTTCTTTACCGAGGAGGACGCGCGCTTTATCTCTTCGCTCGGGATGAACCTGCTCAGGCTGCCCGTGAACTACCGCCATTTCGAAGACGACTCGCGGCCGTTCGAGATCAAGGAAGGGGGCTTCAGGCACCTCGACCGGGTCGTAGAGCTGTGCGCGGCGCACGGGGTCTACACGATAATCGATTTGCACGCCCTGCCCGGCTACCAGAACCAGCACTGGCACTCGGACAACCCGACCCACAAGGCCCTCCTCTGGCGCCACAAGCACTTCCAGGACCGGACCGTGAACATCTGGGAGCACATAGCCGACCGCTACAGGGACAACCCGTGGGTCGCCGGCTACAATCCCATAAACGAGCCGGCCGACCCGACCGAACAGATGTTGATGCCCTTCTACCGGCGGCTCTACGACGCGATAAGGGCTGTGGACCCGGGGCGCCTGATCTTCCTGGAGGGCAACCGCTACTCGGTGGACTTCCACATGTTCGGCGAGCCGTGGCCCGGCATCGTCTACACGAACCACGACTATGCCCTGCCAGGCTTCGTGGACGGTGGGCCGTACCCCGGCGTCTCGCGCGGCGAGTACGTGGACAGGGGCGTCCTCGAAGAGACGTTCCTCAAGCGCAGCGCTTACATGCTGGAGCACGACGTGCCCATCTGGGTCGGCGAGTTCGGGCCGGTCTACCCGCCGGACGACCCTGGCTCCCACGCCATGCGCCGCGAGCTTTTGCGGGACCAGCTCGAGATCTACGCCCGCCATGGCGCCAACTGGGCGATCTGGACCTACAAGGACATAGGCCTGCAGGGCGTCGTCCACGCCGCCCCCGACTCGCCCTGGGTCGAGCGCGTGGGGCCCATCGTCGAGAAGAAGGCCCGCCTCGGAGTGGACGCCTGGGGCGGCACGGACGCCAGGATCAGGCATGTCATGGAGCCCCTGGAGAGGCTCTTCGCCGAGGAGTACCCCGACCACAGGCCGTTCCCGTTCGGGACCCAGCGGGAGATAGAGCTTCTGGTGCGCAACATCCTTCTCGCCGAGCCGCTGGTGCGGGAGTATGCTGAACTGTTCCGGGACATGGACGAGGCCGAGATAGACGACCTGATGCGCTCGTTCCGCTTCGAGAACTGCGTCAGGCGCGAGGAGCTGGCCTCCATCCTGGCCGAGCACGCCGTCCCCGGTGGTGTGCGAAGCTAGGTAAACGGACCATACGTTCTAGAGGAGGCATGAGCTTGGACTTTCCCGAAGGCTTCTTGTGGGGTGCGGCGACGGCCTCGTACCAGATCGAGGGCGCAGCCAACGAAGACGGGCGCGGCGCCTCTATCTGGGACACCTTCTCCCACACGCCGGGCAAGGTGCTGCACGGCGACACGGGCGACACGGCCTGCGACCACTACCACCGCCTCGAAGAAGACCTCGACCTGATGGCGGAGATCGGCCTTAAGGCCTACCGCTTCTCCGTCGCCTGGCCCCGCATCCAGCCGGACGGGAGCGGGCCGGCGAACGAGAAGGGCCTGGACTTCTACCGGCGCCTGGTCGACGGGCTCAGGCAACGGTCCATCGAGCCGATGCTCACCCTCTACCACTGGGACCTGCCGCAGGCGCTCCAGGGCCGGGGCGGCTGGACGAGCCGGGAGACCAGCGAGCGTTTCGCCGAATATGGGGGGATCGTCTACGAGGCGCTCTCGGACTCTGTCGCGTACTGGATCACCTTGAACGAGCCCTGGGTCTCAGCCTGGATGGGCCACGCCTACGGCACCCACGCCCCCGGCATGAAAGACCCGAGCGCCGCCCTCTCTGCCACACACCACCTGCTACTCGGGCACGCCCTGGCGATGGAGCGGATGCGTTCGATGGGGAACCCCGGCGACGATAACCAGCTCGGCGCCACCCTCAACCTGCACCCGGCCCTCCCGGGGCGCGACCGCGACGCCGATAGGGAGGCCGCCCGAAGGGTGGACGGGCAGGCAAACCGCCTCTACCTGGACCCGCTCTTCCGCGGCTCGTACCCCGAGGACGTGTTCTCCCACTACCGCGAACTCGGCGCGGACCTCTCGTTTGTGAATGACGGGGACCTGCGGAAGATCTCGGCCCCCATCGACTTCCTGGGCGTGAACTACTACTTCCGCCACGTTGTGAGGGATGCGCCGGAGGAGGCGCATTCTGAGGTGCCTTTCTCCGACCTGCAGGTTCGTCCGATCGTCCCGCACGCGGCGGAGAAGACCGCGATGGGCTGGCCGGTGGATCCCGAAGGCCTCACGCAGATGCTCGTGCGCGTCAAGGAGGAGTACGCTGACGTTCCCCTCTACGTCACGGAGAACGGCCGCGCCGTCCACGACTACGTGGACCCCGAGGGGGATGTGGACGACGAGGAGCGCATCTCGTACCTGGACGCCCACTTCCGGGCCGCGCGGGAGGCGATGGAGCGGGGCGCGGACCTGCGGGGGTACATGGTCTGGTCCCTCCTGGACAACTTCGAGTGGGCCGAGGGGTACTCCAAGCGGTTCGGGCTCGTCTTCGTGGACTACGGCACCGGGAGGCGCGTCCCCAAGGCGAGCGCCCGCTGGTACTCGGAGGTTATCGGGCGCAACGGGCCGGGGTGTTCTTGAGGCTGCTGCTGGTCCGCCACGGCGAGACCGAGGGAAACGTGCGGCGCAGGCTCCAGGGGAGCGAGGACCCGCTCACGGAGCGCGGCCGGCGGCAGGCGGCGGAGATCGCGGCGCACCTCTCCGGGCGCGACGACGTCTTGGCGCTCTACGCCAGCCCGTACCGGCGGGCCTTCGACACGGCCCGCGCCATCGGCGACGCTCTGGGCGTGGAGCCCGAGCCTAGGGCGGCGCTCGCCGAGCTCGACGTTGGGGAGGCCGCCGGCTACCGCTTCGAGGCGTGGATCGAGGAGTTCCCGGAGGAGGCGGAGCGGTTCCGCCTCGAGGGCGTGGATTACCGCTGGCCCGGCGGGGAGAGCGGGTTTGATCTCTCGGCGCGCGCCGAGAGGGAGATAGGCCGCATCCTGGAGGCCCACAGGCGCGAGGCCGGCGCGGTCGTCGTCGTGTCGCACGGGGGGGCGCTCGCCTGGATCATCGCGCACCTGCTCGGCGAGCCCGACGGGGAGTGGCCCCACAGCTACACCAGGCTCGACAATTGCTCCATAACCGAGGCGGAGATCCCCCCGAACGGCGCGGGACCGGCGAAGTTCCTCTACACCAACGAGGTCGGCCACCTCACGTCAGACCCCGACGAAGAAGCGGCGACGGGCGGAGAACCCGTAGATTGAGGGCAACGTCGGAGATCGGAGGGGTAAACGTGGGACCTGACGTCAACTTCGATGGCAGGGCGACAAGCTTCGAGGGGGAAATCTACGGTTCCTCTAAGGGCTACATCAGGCTACGTGTGCTGTGGGATGACCTGCTTACCGAAGTTCCCGGGATCTCACGCGGAGGACTTTCGATCCTGGATGCCGGTGGTGGCGCCGGACACCTGTCGCTCATGATGGCGGAGCAAAGCAACCGGGTCTTGCTGTGCGACCCGTCGCGGGAGATGCTGGATCTGGCCGAGAAATCTGTCCGGGATGCGGGCCTTGGGGATCTAGTTACCACCAAGCACTCGACCATCCAGGGCCTGGACAAACCTGAAGCCGGTTTCGACGTGATCACCTGCCACGCGGTTCTCGAATGGCTCGCCGATCCCGAAGCGACCTTGAAGCATCTCATCACGTACTTGAGGGAAGACGGCCTGATGTCCCTCATGTTCTACAATCGGAACGCCGCCATCCTAAAACGGGTCCTTCGCGGCGACTTCGTGGGGGCTTTGGAGGGATCCAGCGGGGAAGGGCAGGACTGTACCCCGCTGTCCGAAGAGACCGTGCGGGGCTGGCTGGTGGATTCGGGTATGACGATCAAGTCGAAATCCGGCATCCGAATGTTCCACGATCACCTGCCAGAGCAGGCCCGCAACCGGGGCTGGCTCGAGGACCTGCTAAGCCTCGAAAAGGTCCTGCGCAAGCGAGAGCCGTTCGCGTCTCTCGGCCAACACGTGCACCTGGTCTGCGAGCGGACGCGTTGACTCAGCCAGAATGACAGGCGGCCCGTCACTACGAAAGAGACTACCAGAGAGGACGCGACTTTGAACTACCGTAATCTGGGGGAGACCGGGATGAGGGTGTCCGAGATCAGCCTCGGCACCTGGGCCTTCGGCGGCGAGTGGGGGACGGTGGGCGACGACGACGCCTACGCCGCCCTGAACCGCGCGATAGACCTCGGCGTCAACTTTCTCGACACCGCCGACGTCTACGGCGACGGCCGCAGCGAGAAACTTATAGGTCGCCTGCTGAAGGACCGTCCGAATGACGAGATCTTCGTCGCCACCAAGGCCGGCCGCCGCCTCGACCCGCACACCGCGGAGGGCTACAACGCCGAGAACCTCAAGGCCTTCGTCGAGCGGAGCCTACAAAACCTCGGCGTCGAGGCGCTCGACCTCCTCCAGCTCCACTGTCCTCCGACAGAGGCGTACCGGCAGGACGAGACCTTCGGGGCGCTCGACGCTTTACAGGAATCCGGCAAGATCAAGAACTACGGTGTCAGCGTGGAGAAGGTCGAGGAGGCTCGGATGGCGCTCGAGTACCCGGGCGTAAGGACCGTCCAGATCATCTTCAACGTCTTCCGCCAGAAGCCCGCCGGGGAGTTCTTTCCGCTTGCCGAGGAGCGCAACGTCGGCGTCCTGGCCCGCGTCCCGCTTGCGAGCGGCCTCCTCTCGGGCAAGATGAGCCCGGATCGCCAATTCGACGCATCCGACCACAGGAGCTTCAACCGCAACGGGGAGGCTTTTGATAGGGGCGAGACGTTCTCGGGCGTGGACTTCGAGACGGGGCTGCGGGCTGCCGAAGAGCTTAAAGAGCTTGTCCCCGAGGGGCACACGCTGGCCCAATTCGCGCTGCGTTGGATCCTGATGCACCCTGCGGTCTCGTGCGCCATCCCCGGCGGCAAGAACCCGTCCCAGGTCGAGGACAACGTCGCCGCCGCTGCGTTGCCCCCGCTCTCGGACGAGGCGATGGGGCGCGCTCGCGAGGTCTACGACGCCGCGATCCGGCCCGAGGTCCATCACCTCTGGTAGGTTCGAGGTCCTAGGCTTTAGGTTCTAGGGGTGCGGTCCGGGGCGGGGTCCCGATGTCGCGTACCTAGAACCTCTGAGCCCCCCAAAGGGGGCGACCTCAAACCTCGAACCTGAGGCTGAGTAGCCCCTAACACATAAGTTCGGCCTCCCCTGAACAAGAATGAGCCCAGCCACGGAAGGCCGTGGCGTCTAGCTCTGTCGAACGGAAGGGGCCTGGTTTGTCTGCCGGAAGAAAAACAAGGTGGGTCAACGGCGGTGGCATGAACCGCCGGGAGTTCTTGAGGCTCGGGGGCGCCGGGCTCGCCGGGACGGCCCTGCTGGGAACGCTCGCCGGGTGCGGTGGCGGAGGTTCGGCTGGCGGCGGCCTGACCGTCGCTTCGTGGGACATAGCGAGCGATGCCTTGCGGAACACGATCCCGCTCTTCAAGAAGAAGCAGCCCGGCACGAACGTATCCATGCAGTCGATCACCATCGACTACCAGCAACTCGTCCCGCGCCTGCAGGCCGGCAGCGGGGCGCCCGACGTCTTCTCCCTGGCGCAGCAGGACTTCCAGAACTTCCTGACGCGCTTCCCCGGCGAGTTCGTGGACGTTACCGACAGGATGGAGAAGTACGCGGACCAGTTCGCCGAAGCCCCGCTCTCCCACGCCCGCAAGGACGGCAAGATCTTCGCCGTGCCGTGGGACATGGGCCCCGTCGGCCTCTGGTACCGCAAGGACCTCTTCGAAGAGGCCGGCATAACCCCCGAAGACGTCGCCACCTACGATGGCTTTATCGAGGCGGGCAAGGAGCTGGAGCAGAGGATCGGCGGTGGGGCGAAGATGACCGCCTTCGACGCCTCCGGCGGCGGTGACAACCCCTCCCACTACCACATCCTGCTCAACCAGCAGGACGGCTCGTTCTACGGCTCGGGCGGCGGGATCGACTTTACCAACGAGAAGAGCTACGCGGCGATGGACCTCCTCGACCGCTTCGTGAACGAGGAGATCGTCATAGACACCCCGACCTACGACGAGAGCAGCCGCGCCATCTCTAACGGCGACACGGCGACCTCGATGGGGGCGGCCTGGGACGTCGGGACGATAAAGAGCGCCGGCGGCGACGCCCAGAAGGGGAAGTGGGACGTGATGCCGCTCCCTGCCTTCGCGCGGGGTGGACGGCGCGAGGCGACCTTGAGCGGCTCCGTGCTCGTGATCTCCTCCCAGACCGAGAACGAGGACGCGGCCTGGGACTTTATCGAGCAGGCGATCCTCACCCGCGAGGGGCAGGCGAAGTCGTGGGAGCAGGGCCTCTTCCCGTCGTGGAAGCCGTACTGGGAGACAGACGCCTTCAACGAGCCGGACCCGTACTTCGGGTTCGCCGTGGCGCCGAAGTTCGCGGACATCGCCCGCAACGTCCCCGCGCTCGACTACGGCCCGCACTTCCTGGACTTCCAGAAGCCCCTCATGGACGCCTACTCGGCCGTGCTCACCGGCGACACCCCGCCGCAAGAGGCCATGGCCCAGGCCGAGGAGCGGGCCGCCTCGGCGTCCGGCCTCAAGGTCGCGTAGGGGAGCTGCATTGGCGGGAGGGCGCAAGAAGGGGCCGCGGTCGGGTTGGTCGACCGCGGCCCCCTACCTGTTCGTGGCGCCGTTCTTCTTGCTCTTCGCGGGGTTCATCCTGTATCCGATTCTCTACTCCGCCGCCCTGAGCTTCGGGCAGTTCAGCGGGGGGAGCATCACCTTCGTGGGACTCGAGAACTACCGCAGGCTCCTCTCCGACGGGCTCTTTCTGAAGTCGCTGTTGAACACGGGGCTCATCCTCGTGGTGCAGGTGCCGCTAATGATCGGGCTGGCCACCGTCATCGCCTCGGTGATCGACTCGGATCTGCTCGGGAGGAGGCGCAAGGCGGCCTTCCGGCTCGCGTTCTTCTTGCCGGTGGCGATAGACCTCGTGACGTACTCCGTGGTCTTCTCCCTGATCTTCTCGGAGCGCTACGGCGTGGTGAACCAGGCGCTCGGCCTGGTGGGCCTCGAAGGCATCGCGTGGCGCTCGGACCCGTTCTGGGCGCGGGTGCTCATCATCTTGGCGGTGACGTGGCGGTGGACGGGCTACAACGCCGTGATCCTGCTCTCGGGCCTCCAGAACATCCCGAAGGACCTCTACGACGCCGCGAGCGTGGACGGAGCCGGAAGCGTCACCCGCTTTGTGCGCATCACGGTCCCGCTGCTCAGGCCCGTCATCCTCTTCTGCGCGGTCCTCGGCACCATAGGCACCCTCCAACTCTTCACGGAGCCGTACATCCTCACGGGCGGCGGGCCGAACAACGCGACGCTCACGAGCTTCTTCTACATCTACGACACGGGCTTCGCCCGCTTCGACTTCGGCCTGGCCGCCGCCGGGACGTACGTCCTCTCCGGCATAGTCGCGGCGATGTCCTACGCCCAGATCCGGCTCGCCCGGTGGGGGGAGGTGTAGGGTGAAGGGCCGTTCGCGCCGCATGAGCGAGCCCGCGAGGCTCATCCTCTACATCTTTCTCGGCGTGGGCGCGCTCGTGACGCTCTACCCGTTCTACTGGACGCTTACGGCGGCGACGCTGACTGAGTCCGAGATCTTCAAGTCCCCGCCGCGTCTCTTGCCCGGCGACGAGTTCTTTGCCAACCTGAGGACTCTCTCGGAGTCTGCCCCGTTCCTCAGGGCTCTCTTGAACAGCATGTTCGTGGCCACCGTGACTACCGTAAGCACGGTCTTTCTCTCGGCGCTGGCGGGGTACGCGTTCGCCAAGTTCAGGTTCAGGGGGCGGAATCTCATGTTCGTGGTCGTGCTCGGGACGTTGATGCTGCCGACGGAGATCATGATCGTGCCGCTCTTTATCATCATGCTGCAACTGGGGTGGGTGGACAGCTTTGCCGCCCTGATCGTGCCCTACCTCGTCACGGGCTTCGGCGTCTTCCTGATGCGCCAGCAGATGATGGGCTTCCCGAACGACCTGCTCGACGCCGCCCGCATCGACGGCAACGGCGAGCTGGGTGCGTTCTTCAGGGTCGTCCTGCCGAACATGAAGGCCGCCTGCGCGGCTTTAGGCATCGTCACCTTTATGAGCCAGTGGGGGAACTTCCTGTGGCCGCTGGTCATCATAAGCACGCCGGAGAAGTTCACCTACCCGCTGATGCTCTCGAGCCTCGTGCGCCAGGGCGGGGCTGTGGAGTACGCCCCGATCATGGTCGCCGCCGTTATAGGCCTGATCCCGCTGGTCTTGCTGTTCTTCTTTTTCCAGAAGTACATCGTCTCCGGCGTCTTCGGCGGCTCCCTGAAGGAGTAGGTCTTGACGGTCCCCCTTTTCGACCCGCCGCACCGCCCCCTCCCGGAGCACCCCGCGATAAAGTCCTACCGGCGCGCCCTGCCGGAGGGCGCGGTCCTCGCCTACCCGCTGGACCCGCTCGACCGCGTCGGCCTGCCGGTCTGGTCCGCGGAGCTGTTCGCCGCCCGCGGCTCGATGCACCACGGCGTCGGCTTCGGCCCGACCGACGCGCGGGCCGCCATCGGCGCCTTCGGCGAGCTCTCCGAGACCCTGTTCGCCGGCGACGCCGTGAAGCGCCTCCGTCCGCGCCGGGCCTCGTACCTGGACGTGCTCCGCGAGGTGGGCCCCGACGGCGTCGTCGACCCGCTTGGCGTCTGCCTCCCCGCCGGCGGCGACTACACGCCGACCCGGCCCCTACGCTGGGTGGAGGCGCGGCGGTGGGCGACGGGGGAGGGCGTGCTCGTACCGATCGAGCTCGTCGCGGCCTCCCCGGTGGATATAGAGCCCGACGGGGCGTGGCTCGTCCCGCCGGTCACCAACGGGCTCGGGGCCGGGCCCACGTTGGACCACGCCTTCGCCCACGGCCTGCTTGAGCTCGTCCAGCGGGACGGCAACAGCGCGACCTACCGCGCGCTCGACCTCGGCATCGGCATCCGCCTGGACAGCGTCCGTGACCCGGCCACCCTCGCGCTCCTCGACACGCTCGACCGCGCCGGCATCGAGGTGACGGTCAAGCTCGCCTCCACGGACTTCAGCATCACGAACCTCTACGTCGTCGGCGCCGAGCGCGACTCGGAAGAGACGCCGCACCCACTCGCGCTCACCGCCTGCGGCGAGGCGGCCGACCCCGACCGCGAGAAGGCCCTCAATAAAGCCCTCATGGAGTACGTCGCCGGCCGCTCCCGAAAGCCCTTCGACAACGGTCCCATCTCCCGCATGACCGCCGTCGCCCCCGGCTCCTACGTCGGCCGTGCCATCCGGACGGCCACCCTCGAGCACGAGGAAGAGAGGGACCTGCGCGAGGCGGTAGCCTGGCTCGGCATGGACGCCCGCGGGATGCGGGATCTCCTCGAAGACCCCGTTTTCTCGGTCCGCTCCCGGGTGAACTTCTCCTCCCTGCCCGAGCCCCCGACAGAGGTGGGCGATGGCTCCGCGGCGGCCGTGGTGGCAAACCGGCTGCGCGAGGGGGGCCTCGATCCTCTGTACATCGACCTCTCCCCGCCGGACGGTGAGGTCCGGGTTGTCAGGGCCATCGTGCCGGGCCTGGAGGTCGAGACGGCGAGCTACGGCCGCATCGGGGCCCGCAACCTGCGCCGGTTGCTCCGCCGCGACGACGACCTCGCCGGCACGGAAGCCCCGCCGGAGGGCGCCAGGCGCATCCTTCTGCCCGAGGCGCGTCGCGGGGAGTTCGGCCCCGAACCGTGGCTGGACGTGGCGACGCTGAATAGCCGGGTGGGGCGCCTCTACCCGCTCTACCGCGAGCCTTCCCGCCACGTGGCGGCCCTCGTCGCCGACGGTGTCCTGTGAGGTGCCGAACCCTCGCGTGGCGAGCGGGGGCGACCGGCGCGAGGAAGGAGGGCTCCCGTGGATGAGGAGCGGCGCGACGGGCCCATAGCCGACCTCATGCGCACCCCGGGAGGGGAGAAGTGGCGGGTGCTGGCCGAGAAGGGCGCGCCCACCTTCCTCCTGCTCGAAGGCGGGGTTGGCCCGGCGCGGCCGGACGCGGAGGGCGCGGCGCTCGGGGCGCTGGCCGGGGACATCTACCGGGGGCTTGCCCGCGCGGAGCGCGACGGCTGGCCCGGCGGCGTAGCCCTGGCCTTGCAGACGCTCGCGGACCGCTCGTTCTTCCCGCCGGCCGTCGCGCCCGCGGGTACTCACCACGAGAGCGAGACCTTCCGCGCGCTGGCCGAGGGGCGTTACGTGCGGGTGGTCAACTTCCACGCCACGCCCCGCCGTCTCGCCGCCGGGTTCGAGGAGCAGCTCTCAAGGCTAGCTGAGCACTTCGCGCCCGTCTCCCACGAGGACCTTGTGGGCCTGCTCGCCCGCGGCGAGTGGCCGCACGAGAGGCCCGGCGTCGTCATCAACTTCTTCGACGGCTTCAGGGACAACCACGAGGTGGCCGCCCCCATCCTCGACAGGCTCGGCCTGACCGGCTGGTTCTTCCTGATCTCCGGCTGGATCTCCTCCCGCCCCGAAGACCAGCGCGCCTTCGCCGACACCCACCTGATGAACCTGCCGTACGACGATGACGAGCTCTCGAAGGGCTACCGCCTGGCCCTCTCTCCCGGGGAGATCGGGGACCTGGCCCGCCGCGGCCACGTCATCGCCTCCCACACCCAAAGCCACACAACCGCCTCACCCGGCTTCGCCCCCGACCTCTCCCCCGGGGCACTCGCCCAAGAGGTCGCCGGCTCGAAAAGGACCCTGGAGGAGTTTGCGGGCAGACCGGTGCGCGCCCTGGCGTGGCGCGAGGGCACCCCGCTCCACGCCGACCGGCGCGCCGACGGGGCGCTCTCGGAAGCGGGCTTCGAGCTACTGTTCGCCAACCACGCGGTGCAACTCATACCCGACCCTTCGGCCGGGCGGAGCTAGGCTTCGGCGGGAGGCGCGGGCTCAGGAAGGGGGAATAGCGCCAGGAAGTGCTCGAACGCAGTCCGGTCGCCCTCTATCCTCAGGTCCCCAGAATCCACGGCCTCGTCGAGGGGACGGCCCGCGTAGATCAGGGCGGCCAGGGTGTCGGAGTCGGCCTCGACGACAGCATCGGGACCGTCCGCGCTCCCGCGGGAGATCTCGAACCGCCCGTCGTCCACCACGGCATGGAACCGGTCCTCGCCGAACCTTAGCTCGTAGCTAGCGCTGAGGCCCTGGGCGGCCTGCGGATCGAACATCGTTCGGAAGGACAGAATCAGAGAGTCAACGCCTAGAGCGGCGTCTCGGGGCTTGGAGGGGGACCGGGCGCCCCAGCGTCCCAACCTCACGATCACAGGCTCCAGTTCTTCGCCCCACCCGGTCAGCTCGTAGACGCGGGAGGCCGCCGGAGGCGGGAGCTTCCGGCGGCGCACGATACTCGCCGCTTCCAGATCCCGCAGCCGCTGGGAGATAACGTTGGGGCTCGCGCCCGGCAGGCCGGCCCTGAGGTCCGTAAAACGCTTCGGTCCTAGCAGCAACTCGCGCACCACCAGCAGCGCCCACCGCTCCCCGACAAGGTCGAGCGCGTGCGCCGCCGCGCACCCGTCGTCGTACGTGCGCTTCTTCGATTCCCGCATACCCACCATACAGCCGAGTCTACCACCGAAGATCCTAACGTCTATCTGTTTAGTCGTATTTATCAATCTAATGGTTGTGGTTTAGGACTAACTCCGTATGCTCAGACCAGGAGATTCTGGGCTGGCGAGGAGGGTTCATTGAGGAGATTGGTCGCGGTGGAGATGGTATCCCTGGACGGGGTTATGGGGGCGCCGGATCGTTGGGCCTTTCCGTACAACGATCGCGAGATCGAGAGGTCCAACGAGGCCGGCATGGCCGCGTCTGATGCGTTGCTGCTCGGGAGGGTGACGTACGAGGCGTTCGCCGCCTTCTGGCCGCACCAGCAGGGCGGCGCGCCGATGGTGGATTACATCAACAGCGTGTCCAAGTACGTGGTCTCGACGACCCTGGAGGAGCCCCTGGGGTGGAACAACTCCGCCCTGATCGGGGGCGACGTCGTGGAGAAGATAGCCGAACTCAAGCGGCAACCCGTAGAGGACATCACGATAGTCGGCAGCGACACCTTGGCCCGTTCCATGCTCAAGGAGGGTCTCCTCGACGAGCTCAGGCTCATGGTCTATCCCGTCGTCGTGGGCGGCGGGAAGCGCCTCTTCGAGGGGGAAGGGCCTCCTGTGGGACTCGAACTCGTCCGCACAAAGACGTTCGACACGGGCGTCGTCTCCCTCGACTAC
The DNA here is from genome assembly GCA_902805985.1 of uncultured Rubrobacteraceae bacterium. GTDB lineage: Bacteria > Actinomycetota > Rubrobacteria > Rubrobacterales > Rubrobacteraceae > Rubrobacter_D. The sequence continues at coordinate 12,624 of CADCUW010000391.1, read as the reverse complement.
CGGCCCGCCGGAGAGGGGAAGGCCTAGATGGAGCTTCTACTGCAGGATAAAAGCGTAGTGATCTACCGGGCCGGGATCGCCGCCTTCGACCAGTTCGGGGGAGAGGAGTACGCGGGTGCCTGAGCCGCAAATACTCTTGGGCGGCATCTCGTTCGGCGAGTCGCCGCGCTGGCACCATGACCATCTCTGGTTCTCCGACTGGGGTACCCAAGAGATCGTCGCCGTCGACCTCCAGGGCAACAGCGAGGTAATCGTCCACGCCGCGACTAACGCCCCGTTCTGCATCGACTGGCTGCCCGACGGCCGCCTTCTAGTCGTGTCGGGGCCCGAGGCGCGGCTCCGGCGCCGGGAACCCGACGGGCTGCTGGTGGACCACGCCGACCTGAGCAACCTCTCCGAGCACCCTTGGAACGACATCGTCGTGGACGGCCGGGGCAACGCCTACGTCGGCAACATCGGCTTCGACTTCCCGGCCGGCGAGTTTGCCCCAGGAGCCCTCGCGCTGATCACCCCGGACGGAGAGGCCCGGCAGGTGGCGGATTGCCTCGCTTTCCCCAACGGCATCGTCTTGACGCCCGACGGCTCGACGCTTATCGTCGCCGAGTCCTACGGCAGCAGGCTTACCGCCTTTGACGTCGCGGTCGACGGAGATCTATCGAACCGGCGGGTGTGGGCCGACCTCGGCGACGGCGTGCCCGACGGCATCTGCCTGGACGCGGAGGGCGCGATCTGGTACGCGGACGTCCCGAACGAGCGGTGCGTGCGCGTCCGCGAAGGCGGCGAGATTCTGCAGACCATCGAGCCCGACCGGGGCTGCTTCGCCTGCATGCTCGGGGGCCCCGATGGGAAGACGCTGTTCATGGTGGCGCGGGAGTGGCGCGGCATGGAGAGCGCGACCGAAGAAGAGCGGACCGGCCAGATCCTGACCGCCCCGGCGCCCGCTGCCCGCGCCGGCCGGCCGTAGCAGAGGAACGGCTTGGACGTCGGGACGCTCTCACGAACGACGTGCAGGGAGCCGAGTGGGACCAAGAAAAGTCGCAGGACAAACTCAGAGTACCGAAGGGTGCCATGAACCAGTCCCACACCGAGTCCCCGTGCAGGCGCACGGCATCGTCCCGAGATAGCTCTCACCCGGTGGAGAGGCTCTGCACCGGTCTCTATCGCAGAGGCCGACAGGAAGGAGGGAAGTGAACCCATGAAGAGACAGGTGCTGTTCGTTCACGGCGCAGGGCAGGGGGCGCACGAGGCGGATGAGAAGCTGGCGGTCTCTCTAGGAGATGCGCTGGGGACCAGCTACGAAGTGCGGTCTCCGAAGATGCCGGACGAAGACAGCCCCGAGGACGCGGCCTGGAAAGATAGGATCTCAGAAGAACTCGCCGCGACGGACGGCGAAGTGGTCCTGGTCGGGCACTCCGCGGGCGCTTTCGTTCTGCTCAAGTACCTCTCTGAGGAAGCGGTGGAGGGACCCATTGCCGGGCTGTTCCTCGTCGCCGCTCCCTACGTGGGGACTGGGGGCTGGGAGATCGACGGTTACGCGCTGCAAAAGGACTTCGCGTCGAGGCTCCCCGAGAGACTGCCGGTGTTCCTCTACCACGGCCGCGAAGACGAAGTGGTGCCCTTCGAGCACCTGGCGCTTTACGCGGAGGTGCTCCCGCGGGCGACCGTCCGGGAGTTCGACGGCCGGGGACACCAGTTCGACGAAGATCTGTCCGAAGTCGCCCTGGATATCAAGGGTCTGTAAAGGAGTATCCGCGGAGGGGACACACCCGAGAGGCGGCGGCGCCCGCCAACGGGCAATCTACCAGTACGAAGGGATGCGAGCGTGAAAGATCTGCAGCAACAAGTCCAGGAAGCCATCGACGATCTCGTCGAGTCGGGAGCCGAGAGGGGCCTGCAGGTGGCCGTCTACCGCCACGGCGAACAGGTAGTAGACGCTGTGGCTGGCGTCGCCGATCACGAGAGCGGACGCCCGGTCGCTTCAGACACCCCCTTCTACGCCTACTCGACCGGCAAGGGCGCGACCGCGACCGTGGCGCACGTGCTCGTTGAGCGCGGCGTCTTCGGTTACGACACCCCGATCGTCGATCTGTGGCCCGAGTTCGGCGCCCACGGCAAGGAGACGGCGACCGTGCGCCATGCCCTGACGCACACGGTCGGCGTGCCCGGCATACCGGCCGACACGACACCCGAAGACCTGTGCGACTGGGAGAAGATGTGCGCCGTTATCGCCGGGTTGGAGCCCTGGTGGGAGCCGGGGACCAGGACCGCCTATCACGCCTACACTTTCGGGTACATCGTCGGGGAGATCGTGCGCCGGGCCACCGGCGAGCCTATCTCCCGGGTCCTCCGGGAGGAGGTGGCCGGCCCGCTCGGCATCGCCGACGAACTGTACTTCGGAATGCCGGAGCCCGAGCTTGGCAGGCTGGCCCGCCTAGAGGATGAGGAGGGCGGCGCAGAATTTGTGGCCGCCATGCCCGACGATGCGCCGATCCTCAAGTGGGGGCCGCGCGCGACCTTCCCGACCGCCGAGTTCGGCAACCGTCCCGACGTGCTGATGGCGGACATCCCCGCCGGGGGCAAGATGTCCGCGCGCGCGATCGCTCGTATGTACGCCGCGCTGCTCGGCGAGGTAGACGGCGTCCGGCTCCTCCCGCCCGAGCGGCTGCGCGAGGCCTCCGCCGTGGCGTTCAGCGGGGTCGATGAGATCATGGGAAACCCCGTCTCTTGGGCGCTCGGCTACGCCCCCGGACGCCTCGGGGCCGACTCGCAGGAGCCCCCGACCGTGTTCGGCATGGGGGGCGCCGGCGGAAGCCACGCGTACGCCGACACCGCAACCGGGACCACCTTCGCGCTGGTAAAGAACAGGCTCACCTCCAACTTCGACGCCGCCCAAAAGATCGACGGTATCGTCACGAAGGCCGTCGCCGGCAGCTAGCGCGTCAGCACCACGACGGTATCCACCTTGACGGTATCCACCACACGAAAGGAAGGACGAACATGGGGAAGGTCTCCACGGGGCTCACGATGTCGCTTGATGGCTTCATAGCCGGCCCGAACGATGGCCCCGGCGCACCGCTGGGCGAAGGCGGCGAGCGGCTCTTCGCTTGGTACTCCGGCGGCGATACCGAATACGGGCTGCCGGGCACCGAGATGGTGTTCGAGGTCTCGTCGCAGAGCGCCGAGATGCTCCGGGAGGCGCACGCGGGTATGGGGGCGTTCGTGACGGGGCGGAGGACCTTCGACATCGCCAACGGGTGGGGCGGCGATCCACCCCTGGGCGTGCCGACCTTCGTCGTCACCCACACGGCTCCCGAGGAGTGGGTCTACGAGGGATCCCCGTTCCAGTTCGTCACGGACGGCGTCGAAGAAGCCGTGGAGAGGGCGAGTGCGGCAGCGGGCGACAAGGGCGTCGCCGTGGGCGCCGCCAGCATCGCGCAGCAGTGCATCAGGGCCGGCATCCTCGACGAGATACACGTGGACCTCGTACCCGTGCTGCTCGGGGACGGCGTCCGGCTTTTCGAGCACCTCGGCGCGGGGCCGATAGACCTAAGGAGTACCCGCGTTATCGAGGGCGCCGGGGTTACGCACCTTACCTTCCGCGTCGTCAAGTAGCGGGATCGGCACGAGCGGCTTCGTGCCGGGAATGGGTTGGGGCCGGTAGGATCCGGCAGGAAAGAGCGGGCAAAAGGAGAGGGGAAAGAATGGCCGATGAAACCAGGGGCAACTACGCTGAGGTAAACGGCGTGAGGATGTACTACGAGGTACACGGTGAGGGCCGGCCGCTAATCCTGCTGCACGGCGCCTACATGATCGTCGACGACATGGGGGCCCTCCTGGCCGCCCTCGCCGAGGTCCGCCGGGTAATCGCCGTGGAGCTGCAGGGGCACGGGCGCACCGCGGACGTGGACCGTCCCATCACCTACGAGGGCATGGCCGACGACGTGGCGGCCCTGATGGGGCACCTCGGGATAGGGGAGGCGGACGTCTTCGGATACAGCATGGGCGCAGGCGTCGCCCTCCAGCTCGCCATCCGCCACCCCGAAGCGGTGCGCAGGCTGGTGGCCGTCTCGGTCTCGTACTCGAGCGACGGCATGCAGCCCGAGCTGCACGAGATGGCCCCGAGCATCACGCCCGAGATGTTCGCCGGTACCCCTTTCGAGACGGCTTACAAAGAAGTCGCGCCGAACCCCGACGACTTCCCCACGCTAGTCGAGAAGCTCAAGAGGCTCGACACCACGCCCTACGACTGGGGCGCCGAGAACGTCCGGGGGATCGGGTCGCCGACCATGATCGTCGTCGGCGACGCCGACGCGGTCCGAGTCGAGCACGCCGTCGAGATGTTCCGGTTGCTCGGGGGCGGGGCGATGGGAGACCTCGCGGGCCTCTCCAGGCACCGGCTCGCGGTGCTCCCCGGCACCACGCACTTTATCCCGCCGGGCAGCGGTATCCTCGACCGCGCCGACTGGCTGCTGGCGATGGCCATCCCGTTCCTCGAAGCGCCCGAGCCCGGGGCGGCAGAGTAGTAGTTAACGACCAGGGGAGGATCTCGTGGGCAAAGTGCTACTGGATATGAACGTCTCGCTCGACGGGTTCGTCGCGGGGCCAAGCGGCGAGGACGGGGGGCTCCACAACTGGTTCTTCTCGCCCTCGGGCGGCGAGGCCGTCGCCGAGTCCGTGGGGAACACGGGGGCGATCTTGATCGGCCGCCGCACCTACGACCAGGGGGACAGGATGGACGGGTTCGCGCACAGTCCCTACGCGGTCGAACACTTCGTGCTGACCCACGAGCCGCCCGAGAGGCCGGCCAGGGGCGGGATGAAGTTCACCTTCGTCACGGAGGGGGTCGAAGAGGCCGTCGAGAGGGCGAAGAGGAGCGCGGGCGACGGGAACGTCGCCGTGGGCGGTGGGGCGAGCGTCGCGCAGCAGTGCCTTGGGGCCGGGCTCGTCGACGAGATACAGGTCCACCTGGTGCCCGTGCTGCTCGGCGGGGGAATCAGGTTGTTCGAGGGTGTCGGGAGGGTGGGGCTAGAAGGGGTCAGGGTGGTCGACGCCCCCGGCGTAACGCACCTCTTGTACCGCGTCTTGAAGGAGGACTAGCATGAGCATCGCCAGGCTCTACTCTGCGGACATATACGTGCATGATCTGGACAGAGCCATCGACTTCTACGTGGACAAGGTCGGCTTCGAGAAGCGCGTCGACGAGCCCGTGGACGAGGAGGGGCACCGCTGGGTCGAGGTCGCACCGAGCGGTTCGAAGACCGCGCTCGTCCTCTCGCACGGCTTCGGCTCCTGGAGCCCGGAGAAGGTTGGCGGCTGGTGCCGCCTGATCTTCTCCGTGGACGACCTGAGGAGCACCTTTGGAGCCCTCCGGGCGAGAGGGGTGACGTTCGAGAGCGAGCCCGAGGAGTCCCCCTACGGCGTCTACGCCCAAGTCAGGGACCCCGACGGCAACGTCTTCGGGCTCCTCCAGGAAGCCCGTGACTGAGCACCACGCAACCGTGGCCGGGGACGTTACAGGTTAAACGCGGCTGTCCGCGTTTGACCTGAGGCGCACATCATCTTGAAGATCGCAAGGGAGGGCGTATGAGAAGGATCGTGGTATCCGAGTTTTTGTCGCTGGACGGCGTGATGGAGAACCCGGGATGGACCTTCGGGTTCGAGAGCGAGGACCGGGATGCGTTCAAGTTCAACGAGCTGGCCGCCGCGGACGCCCTGCTGCTCGGCCGGGTTACCTACGAGGGTTTCGCCGCGGCCTGGCCCGGGATGGAGGAGGAGACGGGCGAGTACGGCGCCTGGATGAACGGCTACCCCAAGTACGTCGTCTCGACGACCCTGCAAGAGCCCCTGGATTGGAACAACTCGACCCTGCTCGGGGAGGACCTCGCCGGGGAGGTGTCCAGGCTGAAGGGGCAAGACGGCAAGGACATCCTGGTCTTCGGCAGCGGCGACCTCGTGAACACCCTGCTGGAGCACGACCTGATCGACGAGTACCGCCTGATGGTCTTCCCCGTCGTCGTGGGCAAGGGCAAGCGTCTCTTCGGGGATGGAATCGACACGAAGAACCTGGAACTCGTCGATACGAAGACGTTTAGTTCGGGGGCCGTGGTCCTTACCTACAAACCCGCGGAAGCAGAAGGCTAGGCGGAACACGACGACCCTAGGGAGGAGAACGCATGCCGGGACCGATGACCGAACGGGAGCGCCAGCAGTTCCTGGCCGAACCGCACGTGGCGGTGCTGAGCGTCGCCCGCGGCGGCGACCGGCCGCCCCACACCACCCCGGTCTGGTACGCCCACGAGCCGGGCGGAAACGTCACCTTCTTTACCGGAACCCAGGGACGCAAGTCGCGCAAGGCCGCGCTCGTCGGCGAAGCGGGCGTCCTGAGCCTGACGGTCCAGCGCGAGGAGTTCCCTTACAGGTACGTCACGGTCGAGGGGACCGTCGTCGCCGAACACCGGCCGCCCTCCCGCGAGCAGGCGCTCGCGGTCGCCCGCCGATACATGCCGGAGGAGCAGGCGCGGGGGTTCGTCGGGGCGGAGCTCGAGCACCCGGCGTCCGAGTTCGTGCTGTTCGAGGTCCGTCCCGACCGCTGGCTGACCTTCGACTTCGCCGGCGAGGCGGGGTAGGCGTAGGGAGTTGGGGCGAAGGGGGAAAGAGATGGCACGCAGGGAGCCCGTGGCCGAACTAGAGCCGCGGTTCAGCAGCGGCGGCGCGGCCGCCAGGGCGTGGATGGAGGGACGCGAACGTCTGGAGACGGCGGAGGTGTACTGGATCTCCACGGTTCGTCCGGACGGACGGCCGCACGTCACGCCCCTTCTGGCCGTCTGGCTGGACGGCGCGCTGTACTTCTGCACCGGCCCGGACGAACGCAAGGCGAAGAACCTCGCGCGCAACTCCAACTGCATCCTCACGACCGGGTGCAACGCGCTCGGGGAGGGCCTCGACCTCGTGGTCGAGGGCGACGCGGTCAGGCTGACCGACGGCGCCAGGCTCCGGCGCGTGGCGGACGCCTACCTGTCCAAGTACGGCGACGACTGGCGCTTCGCGGTGCGGGACGGCGCCTTCCACCACGACCCCGGGGCGTCGCGGGAGGCGGACCCGGGCGCGGCCTGGGTGTACGAGGTGGCGCCGACCAGGATCTTCGGTTTCGGCAAGGGAGATCCGTTCAGCCAGACCCGTTGGAGCTTCAAGCAGGCGAACACACGAAAGGAGGACGAAAAATGGACTGGAAGATAGAGGTGGTGACGGTCCCCGTCTCGGACCTGGACCGCGCCATAGACTTCTACGCCGGGAAGATCGGCTTCACCGTGGACATAGACTTCAAGGTCAGCGACGAGGTCCGTCTCGTCCAGTTGACCCCGCCCGGATCGGCCTGCTCGATCCACCTCGGAACCCCGGGGATGGGCATGGAGACGGGCTCGCTCTCCGGCGTCTTTCTCGTGGTCCCCGACGTGCTCGCCGCCCACGCGGAACTCGTCGAACGGGGCGCGGACGTCGGCGAGGTACTGGTCTTCGATGACGGCGCCTACCGCCCGGCCCGCGAGGGCGAGTCCCTCGACAACGTCGGATGCGTCTTCTTCAGCGACCCCGACGGCAACCGCTGGTGCGTGCAACAGATATCCGCCCGCGGTTGATCGGGGCCACAGGGTGGCGCACCTCCGGTTCCGTGTCGTGAAGGAGGATTAGAGCGGGGCGGACGGTATCTCGATGGGCTGAATATTCACCCGAATATCCCTCCATTGGGTGAGGGGGGCGGCGCGATGATGGCTTATAACTACCCGGAAGATCCGAACGTTTCAGAGGAAGGCCTGGCATAACATGGCGGAAGAGAACGTGATCGAACCGAAAACCTACCGGAAGGGACGCCCGGCGGACAGGCGCTGGCTTGCCCTCTACCTGGTGTGCGCCGCCCAGCTCATGATCGTGCTCGACGGGACGATAGTGAACGTCGCGCTGCCCGCGATCCAGGGCTCGCTCGGCTTCTCCGAGGCGGGGCTCTCGTGGGTGGTGAACGCGTACCTGCTCACCTTCGGCGGCTTCCTGCTGCTTGGCGGCAGGGCCGGCGACCTGTTCGGGCGCCGGCGGGTGTTCGCCGCGGGCCTCGCGCTCTTCACGTTCGCCTCGCTCCTGTGCGGGATCGCCGGTTCCCAGGGGTTGCTCGTGGCCGCAAGGGCGTTGCAGGGGATCGGGGGTGCGATCATCGCCCCGGCGGCCCTCTCGATCATCATTACGACCTTCAAGGAACCTAAAGAGCGGGCCAGGGCCATGGGCATCTGGGCCTTCGTCGTCTCGGGCGGCGCCTCCATCGGGGTCTTGCTCGGCGGCGTGCTCACCCAGACGATGGGGTGGCCCTGGATCTTCTTCGTCAACGGGCCCGTCGGCCTCGTGGCCCTCGTCCTCTGCCGTCCGCTCCTCGCCCCGGACCCCAAGCCTGACGCCCGTGGCGGCTTCGACCTGCCAGGGGCCTTCCTCGTCACCGCCTCCCTGGTGGCGGCCGTCTACGCCATCGTCGGGGCCGCCACCAACCCGCCCGCCGTCTCCGGGATACTGCTCCTGCTCTCCGCGGGGCTCATGGCGTCGTTCGCCGTCGTCGAGCGGCGGAGCAAGGCGCCGCTCGTGCCGCCGGGCGTCTTCGCCCGCTCGCGCAACCTCACCGTGAGCAACGTGGTCATGGCGCTCGCCGTCGTCGGGATGGTAGGGTGGTTCTTCTTCAGCGCCCTCTACCTCCAGCGGGTCCTGGGCTACGACTCCCTCGGTACCGGACTCGCCTACCTGCCGGCGACGATCGCGCTCGGCGTCATCTCCCAGGGCCCCGCGGCTAGGGCCGTGAACCGCTTCGGCATCAAGCCGACGATCATCGGCGGGCTCGGCCTGATGACCTTGGGCCTCCTCCTCTTCGCGCGGGCGCCGGTCGGGGGGAGCTTCCTCGTCGACGTTCTGCCGGGGATGCTCGTCCTCGGCGTGGGGGCGGCGTTCGGGTTCATGGCAGTGATCCTGGCCTCGACCTCCGGCGTTCCCGAGAACGAGGCCGGCCTCGCCTCGGGCCTCGTCAACACCTCCCAGCAGATGGGCGGCGCCCTCGGCCTCGCGGCGCTCGCCGCCGTGGCCGCCGCCTACACCGCGCTCATCGCCGGCCCCGGCACCGTGTCCGCCCTCAACGCCGGCTACCACGCCGCCTTCCTCGCCGGCGCCGGCTGCGTACTGCTCGGCATCCTCTTCGCGGCCGCCGGGCTCAGGGACGTTCGACCCGGCGACGGCCCCGCGGAGATCCCGGACCACCCACTCGAGCACCACCGGTACTAGCCGCGTCGACGCGGTCGAAGAACCTCGAGGGAATGCTCGACGAATAGAACTCCGCCGGCCTGCTATATTGCCCCGACGCCCAGCGTTCGCTCCAGGGAAGGGGAGAGCATCCGTGAGCACCAGACCGCGTCCCGAGTACCCGCGCCCGCAGTTCCGCCGGGAGACCTGGACCAACCTCAACGGCGAATGGCGCTTCGCCTTTGACGACGGGAACGCCGGGCTCGCCGAGGGCTGGCAGAACGCCACCGCCGCCGGCCTGGAAGACTCCCATTTCGACCGCGCGATAACCGTTCCCTTCTGCTACCAGTCGAAGCTCTCCGGGATAGGCGAGACGGCCTTCCACGACGTCGTCTGGTACGCCAGGACGTTCGAGCATTCGCCCGGGGATGACGACGGGCGTCTGCTGCTCCACTTCGGGGCCGTCGACTACCGGGCGACGGTCTGGGTCAACGGCGCGTTCGTCGCCGCGCACGAGGGGGGGCACACGCCGTTCTCCGCGGACGTCACGTCCGCCTTGCGGGAGGGGGAGAACGTGCTGGTCGTCAGGGCCGAGGACCCTTCGCGGGACGCGACGATCCCGCGCGGCAAGCAGTACTGGAAGGAGAAGTCCGAGGGCATCTTCTACACCCGCACCACGGGCATCTGGCAGACGGTCTGGCTCGAGCCGGTCAACCGCCGCCGCGTGGGCTCCCTCCGCCTCACCCCGGACCTGGACCGGGCGAGCCTGGACGTCGAGGCCCGTATCGAGGGCTTCCGGCCCGGCATGACCCTGCGGATGGTCGTCCTCTTCGACGGGAATGAGGTGCTCGACGATAGGGTGGCGGTTACCTCCCCGATGGTGCGGCGGCGCCTGCCCCTGATCCGTCACGGAGTGGCACCCGACACGCCGCACCTCTCCCGGTGGCCGGGCGCGAACCTCTGGAGCCCGGAAGAGCCGAACCTCTACGACCTCAGCCTGGATCTTGTGGACGCGGACGGCGAGACGCTGGACTCCGTGGAGAGCTACTTCGGCGTGCGCAAGATAGAGGCCAGGGACGGCGAGGTCTTCCTGAACAACCGTCCATACTACCAGCGCCTCGTGCTGGACCAGGGCTACTTCCCCGGCGGCGTCCTCACCGCCCCCACGGACGAGGACCTCCGCCGCGATATAGAGCTCGCAAAAGAGATGGGCTTCAACGGCGCGCGCAAGCACCAGAAGGTCGAGGACCCGCGCTGGCTGTACTGGGCCGACACCTTGGGTTTCCTCGTCTGGGGCGAGATGGCGAACTCCTACCAGTACTCTGAGGACTCCGTCCGGCGCATAACCGCCGAGTGGCAGGAGGCCGTCCGGCGCGACTACAACCACCCCTCGATCGTCGCCTGGGTCCCGATGAACGAGAGCTGGGGGGTGCCTGACCTTGGCACGGACCCCGTCCAGAGGGAGCACCTGCTCGCCCTCTACCACCTCACCCGCTCGCTGGATGGGACCCGCCCCGTCGTCTCCAACGACGGCTGGGAGCACGCCCTGACCGACCTCTGTAACATCCACGACTACCGCGACGCGGAGGCTCTCGCAGGGACCTACGCCACGCCCGAGTCCTCCGTCTCCGCCACCCCGGCTGGGCGCAGGATCTACGCCCCGGGCCACGGCTACCGCGGCGAGCCCATCCTGGTAACGGAGTTCGGCGGCATCGCCTTCGCCGGGGAAGAGGGGGGCTGGGGCTACAGCACGGTCGCGAACTCGGACGAGTTCCTGGAGCGCTACGAGGCCATGATCGACGCCCTACTCGCGTGCGGCCCCGTGCGCGGCTTCTGCTACACGCAGCTCACGGACGTCGAGCAGGAGGTCAACGGCCTGCTCACCTACGACCGCAAGCCCAAGGCCGACCTCAATCGGATACGCGCCATCACCGCGAAGGAGAGACCCTAGAGCCGGTCATCCATGAACCCCGGAAGGCGCCCTTGGCACCTTCTACCCCGACCGGCTCGCCAACCCCACCACCCCTCGTAGGGGCGGGTTTCAAACCCGCCCGCGCCCACCGACGCTAGCCGGCGACGACGACGCGGACGCCGGCAAGCTCTATCTCGCGCAGCACCGCCGACGCCGCCTCCCCGTCGGTGACGAGGACGTCCACCCTGTCGAGCGGCACGATCTTGGCGAGCGCCACCACGCCGAGCTTGGTGTGGTCGGCGACGACGACAACCCTCTGGGCGGCGTCGACGAGGACGCGGTCGGTCTCCGCCTCGGCCGTGTTGGGCGTGGTGAGTCCCGCGTCCGGGTGGATCCCGTGAACCCCCAGGAAGAGCACGTCCGCGTTGAGCGTCCTTAGCGTCCGGTCGGCGAAGGGCCCGACGAGGGCGTCTGATGGGGTACGGAAGGAGCCGCCGGAGAGCAGGATCCTTTCCCAACCCGCCTCCTGGAGCGTGAGCGCGATGTTGGTCGAGTTGGTGACGAACGTCAGGTCCTTGTGCCCCCGCCCCAGCGCCTCCGCCACGTGCCAGGTCGTCGTGCCCGCGCTGAAGGCCACGGTGTCGCCGTCCCCGGCCAATACCGACGCCGCCCGCGCTATGGCCTCCTTCTCCAGTCGGTTGAGAGCCCGCTTCTGGACGAAGTGCGGCTCCGAGGCGGTCTTCGGGAATGGCACCGCCCCCCCGTGGACCTTGCGCAAAAGGTTGCGCGCGGACAACTCCTCAAGGTCCCGACGGACCGTCATGTCCGAGACGTGCAGCCGTTCGGAGAGAGCCGAAACCGAGACGCCCCCGGCCGTCTCTAGCTCGTTCAGTATCGCCCGTCGTCTCTGCTCCGCCAGCACCAGGGACCTCCCTTAGCGTATCCGAGCCTACTATAACGGAGAAAAGATACGAACAGAATACCTGTTGGCGAACGTTGATCTTTGTTCAAGGCGTTGTTAGGCTGCCCGAAAGGTCTCTTGGGGAAGGGGCAGCCGATGGACAGCCGATCAGAAGGAGCGTGCGGCATGGGCGAGGGACGAGCGGGTCTCCGCAGGTTGACGAGGCAACAGTTCCTGGCTCTGGGTGCCGGGGCGGGTCTGTTCGTGGCCGGGTGTGGCGGGGGGCCGCAGAACAACCCGGCCGTGCAGGGGGGCGGCGGTGGCGGCGGCGGGAAGACGTACGACGGCCCAAACGTCGAGCTCGCGTTCTGGAACGGGTTCACCGGCGGCGACGGGCCGTTCATGAGCCAACTCGTCGAAGACTTTATGGCCGAACACGACAATATCGCGGTCAAGATGAACACCATCGAGTGGGCGGACTTCTACGCGAGGACTCCGTCTGCGGTGCAGAGCGGCGAGGGGCCCGACCTGGCGATCATGCACAGCGAAC
>CADCUW010000390.1 GCA_902805985.1 uncultured Rubrobacteraceae bacterium | reverse complement strand
AACACCCTTTGAGCGCCTGCTGGGGGAGATCGAAGCGGCCTTGGGGCACGAGCAGGAGGAGGAATAGCCGCGCGGGCTTCCAAGAAGCCCGATCAGCGAAACTTCGTCTTATGAAGGTTCTCCGAAGTCGAAGCGGCATTATGCGGAGCAGGGCATTCCCTTTTTCGCATATCCATCCACCGCGCAAACTTCTGTCGCGTCCGGTCCTGCGCAGGAGGGCCGGAGAGAGGGGTATTTAGCCCTATAGGACCGGGGATATGCGGGATCCTGTATCCGGACTTCGGAGAATTGTCCTTCCACGCACTCCGGTGAATAAAGGTACGAAGGGAGGGCCGGGGTGAAAAGGGAGCAACCTCGTGGTTCGCCCCTTTTCGGGCTTTATCCCGAGGTTGCCCGGGCTCTGTGTGGCTTGTGTTCCCCTAGCGGTCGTTCTCGCGACAGGAGTCTCCCGAGCAGGTGAGCAGGGCTTCGGCGCGCCGTTCGAGTGCACCGACCGCTTCGGGGTGTACGGGGGCGATGTTGTCTTTCTGGTCAGGATCGGCGTTCGGGGCGATGTCGTAGAGTTCGTCGAAGGGTTCCCCGCCCTTACCCTCCGGATAGTGGGCGTAGCTCCATCTGTGCCCAGCGGCGTCGGACGCACCGGAGACGACGCCATAGTACTCCGTGCCGCCCACGCTCGCGTCTATTGGGCCCCGCTCGAGGAGGATGTAGCGCCTCGGGAATTCTTCTGCGTTCTGGTGGGCGGGGTCGGCTGCGGGGAGAAACGTGCCCCCTATATTGCGCCCGTCGAGGGTGGGGTCCAAGGTGCCTGTGGGGTTCCCGTCGGCGATGCCCAACGCGGTCTGTATGATGTCTATGTTGGCCACCAGCGCCCCGCTGGTCGAGCCCTGCGGCACGCCGGGTCCCTTGACGTAGAGCGGCGTGTTTGACGCCTCCTCGTACATGACTCGCTTCTTGTCGAGGCGGTGCTCGCCGAAGAGGTAGCCGTTGTCGGAGACTAGGAAGAAGTATGTGTTTTGCATCTCGCCGTTGGCACGGTACGCTTCTATCACGCGGTCTATCTGGGCGTCCACAGTCTTAGCGCGCTCTATGTAGCGCTCGTACTGCCCTTCTAGAGAAGTGGTGGTGTCGTTGCCGCCGTGCCTTCCGCCTTCCACGCCGGGGTCGTCTATCGGGACGTACTCGCCGCCCTCGGTCCGCTGGCAGGCGGAGGGTTTGTCTTCTATCCGACGGATCGTGCAGAACCGCTTCTTTTGGGCAACGATGCCCGGTTTATCGCCCACGTCGAGCTCGTTGAATGAGCCGTCCCTCGGCATGTCGTCTTTGCTGTTGCCGTAGAAGGTGCCGTCGAAGCGCGGGGAGACGGCGGAGGCTTCATGGGGCTGGTAGGGGGCATAGTAGACGAACTCGGGGGCAGAGGCGTCGGCGTCCATCCAGTTGAGCATTTTGTCGGTGAACCACTTGGTGTCTGAGGAAGCTTTCTCCGGCACCTTCGCGTAGCTTCCCTGGTCCGAGAACTCGTCGGTAATGGAGTCGGGGTTCTCTTTGGCCACCCACCTGTCCCAGCCGGGGGGTATGTAACCCTTGTCGTCCCCGTCTCGGCAGGCGGAGGTGCCTACGTCGCCCGGCGCGCAAACGCCGTAGTTGTTGAGGTACTTGCCGAACAGCGCCGTGCGGTAGCCGCGTTCCTCCATCTCGGTTGCGATGGTCTTGTCATCGAATGCGCCCTTTGAGATTTCGAAGCCAGGGTTGTTGTCCTCGATGCCGTTGTTGTGGTTGTACTTCCCGGTGAGGATGGCTGCTCGAGAGGGACAGCAGATGGAGTGGGGGATGTAGTTGTTCGCGTAGGTCTGCCCGCCCCGGACGAACTCCTCCTGGACGTGGGGCATGTGTTCCATGATGTCGAAGTTGGCGTCGTCTAAGATCATGACGACGACGTTCTTGTCGGCGGCAGTTTGCGCGGATGCGGCGTCCGCCGCGGACCCGACGACGTCCCTCGCGGTGTCCCCAATTCCGCCGCATCCGTAAAGCATCCCGAGCGCCGCTGCGACAGCGAGCAGCGGGGGCACGAGACGGCGCGCCGTCTTGCGGGAGAACCTATGATCGGGGACGTCTTGGCGGTCGCGGGCGGTCCAGCAGTTATGAATGTCGCCCACGGTTTTTACCCGTTCGCTTTCTCGATGCCTAGAAGCCAAAGAGCTTTTGTTTGGTACTGCCGAGCATTCGGTACTCTTCTTCGTCCCCATACACCCTTCCTTGCTGGTACGGGGAGGAAGGCGCGAGTCCCCGCCCATGCCACTAAAGTACTCTAGTATACTTCCGAGAACCCCCTCAGCCCGAAGTTCGGAGAATGTTCCTTCCACGCACTCCGGTGAATAGGGGCCATTGGGGCCTCCGAGACCGGTCGTGGCGACCCTTTTAGCGCTGGGAGAACTGTGCGAAGCCCACGTGCGGCGCCCAGGTCGGGTCCACGGCCCCCGTCGCGCCGTCCACGGCGGCGAAGAACTGGCGGGCGTAGCCGGAGAACGTCAGGAAGTGCCCTCCCGCGTAGACCTCGGCCCCCATCACGGTCAGGGCCTGGACGTCGCCGTTGGCGCTCTTCCTCCAGGCGCTCCTGCCCGTGGAGGGATCGTAGGCTGTGAGCACCCCGCCCGGACCGCCCTCTGCCGAGTAGCCTTCGTGGGGCATCGGGCGGAACGCAGAATAGGCTACCTAGCATGTACGCGAGGGGGCCTGGCCGTTTATGCTCGACTCTTCGCGACGAAACAAGGAAGAACCCCGGCGCATGGGGCCGCGGCGCGAGCCCGAGGACCCGATGCGCTCGGGGTATCGAACGGGGGGGACGCATGCATCACCGGGAGGCCTATTCACCCGAAGGCTCGGACGCACCCACCGGGGGGGGCGCCGCAACGCTTGCGCGCGCGGCCCTTATCGCGGGCGCGCTTCTGGCCGTGCTCCTCTTGGCGATGCTCGGCGGGGAAGCCGGGGCGGCGCAGGCTACGGTGGAGGCGGAGACGATGGCTCTTTCGGGCTCAAGGGTGGTGGTCCACTCCAGCAGCGTGGCCAGCGGCGGCAAGGACGTGGCCTTCTACTCTAACGGCTCGGCGAGGGCGTCCTTCGACGGCGCCGCCACGAGCGTGACCCTGCGTGCCAGGGGCAAGGCCTGCGAGGGCAAGCCGCGCCTGAAGGTCTACGTGGACGGCGTTCTTGAGGGCACGATGAAGATCACAAGCACCACCTTCGCAGACTACACGATCCCCCTGGGTGGTCTCTCCGGGGGCGCCCACGCCCTGCGGGTGTCCTACTGGAACGACCACCGGTCCCCCGCCTGCAACCGCGACGCCTACCTCGACTACTACGCGCTCGAGGTGCCGGACGCGCCCTTGGCGGGCGGCGGGGACCCGGTCTTGGTCGGCGCGGGCAAGATAGGAGCCTGCGACTCCCCAGGAGACGAGGCGACGGCAGCCCTGCTCGACTCCATCCCCGGCACGGTGTTCACCGCGGGCGACAACGCCTACCCCTCGGGCACGGCCGCCGCGTTCCGGGACTGCTACGGCCCCACGTGGGGGCGCCACAAGGCGCGCACGATGCCCTCCCCAGGCAAGCACGACTACGACACGAGCGACGCTGCGGGGTACTTCGGATACTTCGGGGCGGCGGCGGGGGACCCTGCCAAGGGGTACTACTCCTATAACCTCGGGGAGTGGCACGTTATCGCCCTGAACTCCATGTGCGAAGAAGTAGGCGGCTGCGGGGCGACCTCGCCGATGGTCGAATGGCTCAAGCGGGACCTGGCGGCCAACCCCAGGACGTGCACGGTAGCCTACTTCAACCACTCGCTCTTCTCCTCCGGGCTGCACGGGAACCAGGCCAAGGTGCGGCCGATCTGGGAGGCCCTCTACGCGGCCAACGCCGACGTCGTGGTCAACGGCCGCGACCACGACTACGAGCGGTTCGCCCCGCAGAGCCCCAGTGGGGCGTACGACCCACAGAGGGGGATAAGGCAGTTCGTGGTGGGCACGGGCGGGGCCCACCACGCCGCATGGGGGACCACGAAGCCCAACAGCCAGGTCCGCAACAACGACACCTACGGGGTGCTGAAGCTGACCCTGCGCCCGGCCAGCTACGAGTGGGAGTTCGTGCCCGTGGCGGGCAAGACCTTCACCGACTCCGGTAGCACAGGCTGCCACTGAGGAACACGTAGGACAGAGCCACCCTGATTGAAGAAGGGGAGCCAGGCTATCAGTATGCCAGGCTCCCCTTCTTGTACTTCGTAGAACCCCCTCAGGGCGAAGTTCTGAGAATGATCCTACTAGGCACTCCGGTGCATAGAGATACGAAGGAGGAATGCGTCGCTCCGTGCCGCGTGACGGGGTATAATGCGGGCGTCCTCGACAAAGGCAAACCCGCCGCGAGGCGGGGGCGCAAAGCCCACGGGCCTCTCGCTGGATAGGGGAGGCGGCCGAGCTGCCGAAGGGGGGTCTAGAACGCAATCGATCGTCTGCTTCGAGTAAATCAC
>CADCUW010000389.1 GCA_902805985.1 uncultured Rubrobacteraceae bacterium | reverse complement strand
ACCCAGATGCCGACGTCGTGCGCGGGGGTTGGACCCGGGCGCATCCCCCTCAAAGAATAGAACTCGCCGTCGTAGCGCAGGGAACGTTCCCCGCCCAACACGAGCCGCATGACGTCTATGGCCTCCTCCGTGGACCTGACGGCCTCGCCGGGGCTCCGGCGCGGGCCGCCCATGCCCACGACCGCGTCCCAGAACGCGCCGGCCCCGAGCCCGATCTCGACCCTCCCACCGGAGATGACGTCGAGTGAAGCCGCGGCCTTCGCCAGCATGGCCGGCGGCCTCAAGGGCAGGTTCGCGACGTCGGGGAAGAAGCGGACCCTCTCCGTAACGGGCACGAGGGTCGAGATGAGCGTCCACGTGTCGAGGAACCTCCGCTGGTAGGGGTGATCCTGGATGCCGACGAGGTCCAGGCCCGAACTGTCGGCGGCTCTGGCGATCCTCGCCGCATGATCCGGCGGGTCGGCGAGCGGCTCTACGCTGACGCCGAACTCGGGCGGCCTGCCGTAATCAGGCACCCTTGTCTCCTTTCCCGATCGTTCTCTTGAGGCCCGAGGCCGAGACCAGGGCCACCACGGCCGCGGCGGTCAGGAGCAAGAAGGCGTCGGAGAAGGAGGTCGAGCTCGCGGCGAAGAGCGGGTTCAGCGCCCCGGACCCGCCTCCCTGGCGGATGGCCAGGAAGGTTGCCGCAACCGCGGGGCCGAAGCCGCCGCCGAGAAAGAAGAGCATCTGGTAGATGCCGAGCCCGACCCCGCTCTCGTCGCGCGACAGCGAGGCCGCCGCCGCGTTGGCGTTCGGGGAGTTGACCATCGCGAAGCCGACGCTCTGCCCCAGGATGCCGATGGCGACGGCCACGGCTGAGGCCCCGGCGGCGAAGGCGGAGAGGGAGAACATGGAGAGCCCGAATATGACGAGCCCGACCCGCACCAGCGTCCGTGGCCCGAACCTATCAGAGAGCCTGCCCGCGATCGGGGAGAGGACCGCCACGACGAGTGCCCCCGGCGCCAGCACCAGCCCGATCCCGGTCGCCGGGAGCCCGTTGACCTCGGAGAGCAAGAGCGGAACGAGCACGTAGCTCCCCACGTTGGCGAACATCATGAAGAACCCCGTTACCGCCGCGGCCAGAAACGCCCGGTTGCGAAAGAGGTGCGGTGTGACAAACGGGTCAGAGGCCGCCCGGATGCGCCACGCGAACGCGCCGGCCAGAAGGCCGGACGCGACGAAGCTGCCCCAGGAGATCGGGGACGAGAACCCGACGACCTGCCCCTGCGTCACCCCGAAGAGCGCGAGCCCCGCCGACAACGCCAGCGAGAGCCCGCCGGGCACGTCGAAGTGCTGCACGGCCTCCACGAAACTGGTCGGTTTCCTCGAACCGCCGTCCGTGGCGCCCGGCAGGGCGTAGAGAGCCCCCGGGATGAGGAGCGCGGAGAGAAGCACGGTCAGAAAGAACAGGGCGTGCCAGCCCGCGAGCCCGGTGACGACGCCGCCGAGCACGGGGCCTATGGCAGCACCCGCCCCGACGCTCGAAGAGAGCAGGCCGAGCGCCATGCCGCGGCTCCCCTCGGGGAGCGCCTTGGCGACCGCTGCGAACCCGAGCGCCGGTATCGCCGAAGCCCCGGCCGCCTGCAGGATGCGCCCCGAGACCAGCAGCGGCAGGCTCGGCGCGAGCGCGCAGGCAAGCGAGCCCGCGGCCAGGAGCAGGAGGCCGAGGGCGAAGGTCCGGCTGAGGCTGTAGAGGTCCGCCACACGCCCGTAGAGCGGTATGCCGACAGCGAAGACGAGCAGGTACCCCGTGATAACCCACCCCGCCTGGCCCTGGGTCGCGCCGTAGTCAGCCCGGATATCCGGGACCACGACGTTCACGAAGGTCTGGTTGAGGACGGAGATCAGGATCGCCGTCACCACGACGACGAGGAGCAGGCGGGTGTTCCTCTGGCCCGCCCGCTCCTCCGCGGCCATTACCCCCTCGGCGGGACTCAACCCGCGACCCCGGCCAGCTCCGCCCTCTCGTCCCGCGCCGCGAGCCCGCCGGCGAGGTCGACCACCAGCTCCCCCAGGGATTCCAGACGCCGGCCATACAACTCGTCCGTGATGTCGCCCGAGCCGTCGGCGCGCTGCCAGGCCTTCGAGATCGAGACCATCAGCGGCGCAACCACGCCGCGTAAAGAGTGGACGACGTGGACGAGCGCCCCCGTCGCGTTGGCCCCGGCCTGCTCGCCGCCGGCGGTCGAGATCAGGCCGACCACCTTCCCGTCGAAGTACGGGTGCTCCCCGCCGGACAGAAACTGCGCAAAGTCAAGCGCGTTCTTCGTCACGCCCGCGAGCGTCCCGTGGTAGGCGGCCGTGCTGATCAAGACGGCATCGGCCCCGCGCAACGCCCCGACCAGGCGTTTCACCCCGGACCCGTATTCGTCGAGCGTCACGCCAGGCTGGTACATCGGCAGGTCGAGCTCCCGCAGGTCCAATAGCTCCGTCTCCGCCCCGGCTTCCCCGGCCGCCGCGAGCGCCCGCCTAAGCGCCCCGAGGCTCGCGGAGCCCTCCCTGAGCGTCCCGCCGACGCCAACGACCTTTAAACGTCTCTCTCTAAATGCCATGCCTGTCCCCTCGCAAATATGATCTCTAAACGACTAGTTCGTGCTCGCGCCCAGCCCGGCCCGCACCTTCGTCAGCAGCCTGCCGAGTTCCCGCCGCTCGGATGGGTCTAGGACCGCGAACGTCCGCTGCTCGGCCCGCTCCCAGCACAGGGATACGGGATCTTCCAGGGCGCGACCCTTCTCCGTCAGATAGACCCGGAAGCTGCGGGCGTCGGCGGGATCGGGGCGCCGCTCCACGAGGCCGAAGCTGCTCAGGCGCCGGAGCATCTTCGTGATGGTAGGGGGCTCCACGCCGAGCCTGTAGGCGAGCTCGCCGCCCCGCAGGCCGTCGCTCTGCCAGAGCTCGATCAGGACCATCTCCTGCCCGACGTGCAGCCCGAACTCGGCCAGCATCCCCCCGACGCTCCCCCGGTGCGCCTTGCACACCTTCGCCAGCGCGAACCCGGTCGTCTCTTTGACCGGATGGGCAACCTCGGCCCCGTTGCTCTTCATCTACCCACCGACCGGGCGTTCGGCGCGTAGGCGTCCGAGTCGATGCCCCAGCCCACGATGCGCTCGGGCCTGATCCGGATCACCTCGTCCGCGGACCCGGGACTAACCTCGCCGCCGCCTTCGCCGAAGACCTCGGCCCGGCCTCGGACCTCCACGCCCCGTGGCCGCCATGGCGGCAGCACGTCGTCCACCACGAACGCGCCCCGGCCCGTCTCACCGACATCCCTGAACTTCTTGCTCCGGCTGAGATTGTGCCCGCCGACGTCTATGACGTCCAGTTCCGGGTTGTAGCGAAACCCGACGGGGACGACGTGCGGCCGGCCGGAGGCGTTGACCGTGGCCAACCGCCCCAGCCGCTGATCCCGGAGGTACTCGATCTCCTTCTCCGTGAAATCACTCATGCCCGTTCGATACCTCTACGCGCCGTCAACCGCTCGTAGTTCTTTCTGAAAAGGTCGAGAGCCCCGGCCACGTCTTCTTCTTGCCGGATCGGATAGCTCACCCAACCAGTCTGGGGCATGACGTGATGCACCATTGCCTTGCCAGAGGCCACCAGCTCCTCCCGCACCTTCACGGGGAAGGGCAGATCCGCCAGCCGGTCGCCGTGCAAATGCCCGATCTCGTGCCCGTTTACCCGGAACTCTCTCCCCCCGAACCGGTGCGCCCGCTCCTTGACCCCGGGCCAACCCGCCACTTCGCTGCCGATGATCTCTCCAACCCGCGCCATCTCTACCTCCCGTTCGCCGAAACTCATTAGCCGGCTAAATAAAAGGGTACTACCGGCCGTCTGGCTGTCAAGCCTCCGGGGTGCCCTTATGTCGGCCTGAGGAGATTGTCCGTCGCGCCCGGGGGTGTGCCACGGGCCAAGGTACGGTCTTCGGCCTGTACGCAAGGACAGGGTCGTCGCGCGACGGCCCGTTTATGGTCAGATCAGGACCAGCAGCAGGGCCGAGACCGTCGCCATCGAGACGGCGGTCGAGACGAGGACCGCGCCCGAGGCGCGGATGACGTAGACGTCGTACTGGCGGGCCACGATAAAGACGTTGGCGGCGATGGGCAGCGAGGCGCCGAGGAGGGCGGCCGAGATCCAGAGGGGGCCTACGTCGAAGATCACGGCCGTGGTCAGCAGGAGGGCGGCGGGGTGGACGAAGAGCTTGAGGACGGTCATGTAGCCGATCTCCGCGGCTCCCCCGGCGACCGAGCGGCTGGCCAGCGTCGCGCCGAGGGCGAACAGGGCGCAGGGGCCCGCCGTCCCGCCGAGCAGGTCCAGGAAGTTGTTCACGGGGGTGGGGGGCGTGAGGCCGGCGGCGGAGGCGGCGAGGCCGGCGAAGATCGCGACGATCAGCGGGTTGCGGGCGAGGTTCGGGAACGTGGCGAGGACGGTACGGAGCGGGCCCTCGCCGCGGCCCTTGTCCGACTCGATGAGCAGGATGCCTAA
>CADCUW010000388.1 GCA_902805985.1 uncultured Rubrobacteraceae bacterium | reverse complement strand
TCTCGCCCGGGCGCAGCAGCTTGTGGCGGCGCATCGGGTTCAGGTTGTAGAGGTGGCTGACGAAGTGGCCGGGGTCGGCGCCGTTGAAGGCGAAGAGGTCGTAGTGGGTCGGCACGATCAGGCCGAAGTCCAGGGTTTCGGCGAGCTGTGCGGCCTCCCGGAAGTCCGTGTTGCCGATGATGTTCCGGGCCGTCCTGAAAAAGTCGCGGCCGTTGATGGGGACGAAGGCGACGTCTATCTTCCAGGCTGAGAGCGTCTCGATCAGGCCGTCGTAGACCACCGTGTCGCCCGCGTGGTAGACGGTCACGCCGTTTGACTCGATCACGTACCCCAGGTACGTGTATCCGCGCTCCGGGTCGTACTCCAGCTCCGTATGGGCCGAGGGCACCGCCGTGACGGTGGCCCCGGCGACCTCCAGCGGCTTCCCGACCTCGGGCACGACGACGCGACCCGCGTCCAGTCCCGCCCCCACGATCGTGTCGCGGCTGGTGGAGGGGGCCACGAAGCGGGCCCGCGGCGACGCTTCTGAGAGCGGCAGGACGGTGTCCGGGTCCGTGTGGTCTATGTGGTCGTGGGTGAGGAGGACCGCGTCGGCGTTGGTGATCTCGCCCGGCCCGAGCGGGGGAGGGAAGGTCCGTTCCAGGCTGCCTCCCTCGCCGTCGGAGTCGGTCAGGTACGGGTCCACGTAGAGCACGCCTTCGGGCCCTTTGATCGCCACCCCCACCTGTCCCAGGCCCCAGAAGGCGAGCGCCCGTTCCCCCACCCGCAGCCCGTCTATGCCGGAGATCACGTCCACAAACCCCACCCTCCTCGCCTGCCTCCCGTCGATCCCGGCCAGCTTAACATCGGGTCCATGCCGGGTCCCGGCAGCAAGAAGGTGTCGTCCGGCATAGAATTACCACCTTACGTCTGCGGGATGGCGTGCTTCGGGAGACCGGGAGGAGAGGGCGTGCGGGAGAACAGGGTCAGGTCCATCTGGGAGAGCGGCGGCGTGGTCCTGAACGGGTGGCTGCACGTGCCGAGCTCGTACGCGGCCGAAGTGATGGCCCACGCCGGCTGGGACAGCCTCACCATAGACCTGCAGCACGGGCCGCCGGACGTGGGGAGCGTCATACCCATGCTCCAGGCCATCTCGACCACGGACGTCGTGCCTTTTGCGCGGGTGAACTGGAACGACCCGGGCACGATCATGAAGCTCCTGGACGCGGGCTGCTACGGCGTCATCTGCCCCATGATCGAGGGTAGAGAAGACGCCGAGGCCTTCGTCGGGGCCTGCCGCTACCCACCCGACGGCTACCGCAGCTACGGCCCGTTCCGGGCCAACCTCTACGGCGGCCCGGACTACGCCTCGGGCGCCAACGAGACCGTCGTTACGATGGCGATGATCGAGACGCAGGAGGCCCTCGCGGACCTCGACGGCATCCTCGCCGTCCCTGGCCTCGACGCCGTCTTCGTCGGACCATCTGATCTCGGACAGGCCCTCGGATATGGGCCTGGCATGGACCGCGAGGAGCCCGAGATGGTCGAGGCCATAGGACGAATCGTCGGCTCGGCGCGGGAGAAGGGCCTGGGGGCCGGCATCTTCACGGGCTCGACAGAGTACGCGGGGCGCATGATCGAGGCGGGCTTCAACTTCGTCAACGTCTCCTCCGACGCCCGTCTCATGGCCGACGCGGCCTCGGACGCGGTCGCCGCCCTCAGTGGCCGGCGCCCTCCATCTTGACCCGACGGCCCTGCGAGTGCCGGCGCGGGCCCTGCGGTACTCGATGCGGCCGTTGCGGAAAGGTTACGCGGTCGCGGGCGTCGAAGACTTGGACGTATTGTGGGGGGCTCGTCTAGCCCTGGAGTCCTCCCTCCCCCCACCAGAGGCCCATGCGGGCGGTAGTGCCGCCGTCGGCGTAGAGGACCTGTCCCGTGACGAAGTCCGCGGCGTCCGAGACGAGGAAGGCGACCGTGGGGCCTATGTCCTTCGGGCGGCCGACGCGACCCCAGGGGACGAGGGTGTCGCCGAACTCCGATGAGTAGCCCGGGTCGTCGAAGTAGCGGGGGACCTCGATGACGCCGGGGCCGACGGCGTTCACGCGGACCTTCTCGTCCGTCAGCTCTATCGCGAGCTGGCGGGTGAAGGCGTTGATGGCGCCCTTGGTGGATGCGTAGGCCGTGTGCTGCGGAAACCCGGCGAAACCGTGGATGGAGGTGATGTTCACGATGCTCCCGCCGCCCCGATCCCGCATAAAAGGCACCGCCCGCCGCGCCAGAAAGAAGTACCCCTTCATGTTCAGGTCGAAGAGCGAGTCGTACGTCTCCTCGTCGGTGTCCAGGAAAGGAAGCGCCCTCGTGACGCCCGCGTTGTTGACGAGCGTATCGAGACCGCCCAGAGCGTCCGCCGCCTCCTCCACGACCCGCTCGCACTCCCGGACGTGGCTCAGGTCCCCCTGAACGGTGACGGCCCTGCCGCCGAGCCCTTCGATCTCGGAGACCGTCTCCTCGGGTTCGGTGTGGGCAAAGTGGACGGCGACCTCGGCACCCTGCCGGGCGAGCTCTATAGCTATGCCCTGGCCGATGCCCATGCCGGCGCCTGTCACGAGCGCCTTCTTGTTCGAGAGATCGCTCACCTTGCCGCCCCCTCCCGCTTCTCCCAGCCCTCCGCGAAGAGGTTGAAGTGGACGTCCTGTTTGGGGTGGGCGGCCACGACGTCGTCATCCAGCTCGACGCCGAGGCCCGGGCCCCTGGGGAGGTCGAAGTAGCCGTCTACGACCTCCGGGAGACCCGGGGCGGTCTCTCGCACCCAGGGGTCGGCGAAGTCGTTGAAGTACTCCTGGATGCGGAAGTTCGTCGTCGTGGCGGCGAGGTGGAGGGCCGCGGCCGTGTTGATCTGGCCGCCGACGTTGTGCGGCGCCACGGTCACGTAGTACGCGTCGGCCCAGGCGGCGAGCTTCTTTGTCTCCAAAAGACCGCCGATGTGGCTTATGTCCGGTTGGATCACGTCCGCCGCCTGAAGCTCGAAGACCTCCCGGTACTCCAACCGCTGGTGGATGCGCTCTCCCGTCGCCACGGTCGAATCTATTCCGTCCGAGGCCTTCTTGAGCGCCTTCAGGTTCACCGGGGGGACGGGTTCCTCGACCCAACCCAGGCCGAGAGGTTCGAGCATCCGGGCCATCTCTATGGCGGTGGCGGGGGAGAAGCGGCCGTGCATCTCCAGCAGGATCTCGGGCTCCGGCCCGATAGAGTCCCTGACCGCCTCCACGAGCGCCACGGCCTTGAGTTTCTCCTCCCGCTCCATCTCGTAGTGGCCTGGCCCGAACGGGTCGAGCTTCAAAGCCTTGTACCCTCTCTCCACGACCTTCTTCGCGGCGGCGTGGAACTCCTCCGGCGTTCGTTCCACGCGGTACCAGCCGTTGGCGTAGGCCTTCACCTTGTCGCGGACGGGGCCGCCGAGGAGGTTGTAGACGGGCTGGTCGAGGGCCTTGCCGACGATGTCCCAGCACGCGGTCTCGAACATCGCGATGCCGCTGCTCATCACCTCGCCGGCGCGCGAGAAGTCGTCGCGGCCCATCTTCTTTACGAGGTCCTCGATGCGAAAAGGGTCGTGCCCGACGAGGTGCCGCGGGACCGCCTCGGCCAGATATCCGAGCAGGGCGTCC
Source organism: uncultured Rubrobacteraceae bacterium (assembly GCA_902805985.1). Classification (GTDB taxonomy): domain Bacteria; phylum Actinomycetota; class Rubrobacteria; order Rubrobacterales; family Rubrobacteraceae; genus Rubrobacter_D. Next base: position 884 of record CADCUW010000388.1, on the reverse strand, counting down.
GTGTGGTTGACCATCCTGGCCTCGCCGAGGCCGGTCAGGCCCTCATCTGTGTGGACCCTAGCGATGGTCAGGTTGCGCCACTCGGTGCCGACGACGAAGGTCTCGGCGTGCGTGATCTTCATAGGTTCTCCTTCGCGGGGATGCCGGGGAAGACGGCCCCTCTCTGTGTACTCTCGGCCTCGGGGTAGTAACGGTCGAGCATCGAGAGCCCGATCTCCGCCCGCCGGACCCGCTCTCTTCCCAGTGCTATCGCCGTCGCCTCCAGGTGTGTCCCGCTCGGGTAGATGTTCGGCGCGTTCCTGAGGCCGAACTTGACGAAGACGGGTGAGGCGACGCGGACGAGGTCCGGTATCTCGTAGTGGCGGACGAACCCTCCGAAGTCGTCGGGCGCCTCGACGTACACGTCGAGCGGCAGGTCGGTGACGGCCCTGATGGCCGCCAACTGCGCCAGCGAGAGGTCGGTTGGCGTGTTGTAAGTCCCCGCCCCGAGGTCCTCCATCGCCCTGACCGCCGCCGCGTTGGCGGCCGAGAGCTGGACGGAGACCTTGACGATGAGGTCCTCCGGCAGCTCTCCGCTCGCCTTGAGGTCGCGCAAGACCCACAACAGGCCCGCGTCCGCCACGAGCACGCCGCGCAGCCCCAGGCTCACGCCCCGCAGCACGTCTTCTAAGGCGTAGGCGAGCTGGTCCTGGCCCCGGTGCTGGGCGCCGAGCACCTTGCCCGCGCCGGAGACGCTGGCGGCCCCGGTCTCCCACGAGGCCCGCGGCCCGACGAAGAGCGAGAGCTCAAGCCCCGCCTCGCGGGACATCGCGCACATCTCCAGTATCTCGGCGTCGGTGAGGAGCATTATCCCAGAGCCCTGGGAGACGCGGTGGAGTTGGACC
>CADCUW010000387.1 GCA_902805985.1 uncultured Rubrobacteraceae bacterium | reverse complement strand
CGGCGACGGCCTCGGGATCCAGCCTTCCGGTGCCCACGTAGTCCAGGAAGAACAGCGGCCGGGCACCCGATGCGAGCACGTCGTTGGCGCAGTGGTTGACGATGTCCGCGCCTAGAAAGTCGTAGCGCCCCATCTCACGGGCGACGAGGACCTTGGTGCCTATGCCGTCGATAGTCGAGGCGAGGACGGGCTCGCTCATGCCGGCGAGGGCGTAGAGGCCGGCGAAGCCGCCCGGACCCCCTATTACCTCGGGGCCGTGCGTCCCTTCGACGGCGGAGCGCATGAGGTCCACGGCCCGCTCCCCCCGCTCGATGGAGACCCCCGCCGACTCGTAGGAACCCCGCTCCTCAGGCACCGCTCTTCCTCTCGTAGTAGAGGCACTCGAACGGCCCGACCCGCCCCCGGCCGGTCTCCCTGTAGCCGTTCCTCTCGTAGAGGCGTTGGGCCGCTATCTGCCCGACCGTCGTATCCAGGTGGAGCGTCTCGTGGCCGAGCTCGGCGGCGCGGCCGTGCAGGGCGTCGAGGAGGGTCTGGCCGATGCCCCGGCCCTGGAGGCGCGGGGAGACCCTCATGCGTGTGATCCAGGCGCGGCCGTCCGGGTCGCGCCGCAGCGCCCCCATCGCGACGATCTCTCTCTCCACGATACCGACGAGGAACTCGCCGCCGGCTTGCAGGTAGACCGACTCGATGGCGTCGAGGTCGCTGTCCCACGGGCCGTCTCCGAGGTGCGCGCCGACCTCGTGCAGGGCTTCATCGTGCAGGTTGCGGACGGCCTCGCGGTCGCCGGGCTCGTAGCGGCGGAGGGTCGGGGTTAGTGTGTTAGTGGGCGTCACCGGCTCTTGAGGGGCGCGTGGTGGGTCTGGTTCTCGATGGCGAACTTCTCGGAGGTGCCGCGCGTGGGGTACTCGCCGTCGAAGCAGGCGCGGCAGAGGCGGTCCTTTGGTTGTTCGGTGGCGGCGACCATCGCGTCGGTGGAGAGGTAGGCGAGGGTGGTGGCCCCGATCTGCTGGCGTATCTCCTCGACGGTGAAGTTGGCGCCCACGAGTTGATCGGGGCTGTCCATGTCTATGCCGTAGTAGCACGGCCCCGTGATGGGCGGCGAGGAGACCCGGAAGTGGACCTCCGAAGCGCCGGCCTCGAAGAGCAGCTCGACGAGCTTGCGGCTCGTGTTGCCGCGCACGATGGAGTCATCCACCACTATGACCCTCCTGCCCTCGATCACGCTCGGCAGAGGATTCAGCTTGAGCCGGATGCCGAGCTGGCGCATCCCGTCCGTCGGCTGGATAAACGTTCTGCCGACGTAGCGGTTCTTTATGAGGCCCTCGGCGTAAGGGATGCCGCTGGCCTGCGAGTACCCGACCGCCGCCATCATCCCCGAGTCGGGGACCGGGATGACGACGTCCGCCTCCACCGGGGCCTCGTCCGCCAGAAGCTTGCCCATCCTGTTCCGGCTTCCCGCCACCTCGCGGCCGTCGAAGCGGGAGTCCGGGCGGGCGAAGTACACGTACTCGAAGACGCAAAGGGCCCGGCGCGGGCTCTCCGAACGGTAGCTCGTCAGGCCCCCGTCGTCTATGACGACGACCTCGCCGGGCTCGACGTCGCGCAGGTACTTAGCGCCGATGATGTCCAGGCCGCACGTCTCGCTGGAGACCACGTAGCCGCCCTCGACCTGCCCTATGGCCAGAGGACGGAAGCCGTGGGGGTCGCGGAAGGCGACGAGCTTGTCGCGGAAGATCATGGCCACCGAGTACGCGCCGCTCAGCCGGTGCATCGCCTCCCGCACCGCCTCCCCGACCGACCGGCCGCTTTCGAGCTCCCGTACCGCGGCGGCGGCGATGTACGTCGTGTCGGAGGTGGAGTTGAACCGGAAGCCCTCTTCGGCGAGCTCCTCCCGCAGGGCCCGCGCGTTTACCAGGTTGCCGTTGTGGGCGACCGCGACGTTCACCTCGCCGCGGCCGACGAACTCCGGCTGGGCGTTCTCCCAGGAGGCGGAGCCCGTCGTCGAGTAGCGGACGTGCCCGAGGGCGATGTGGCCGGATTCGAGGGCGGCCAGGCGCGGGCCGTCGAAGACCTGGGAGACGAGGCCCATGTCCCGGAAAGCGGTCGTGCGCTCGCCGTCGGAGATAGCGATCCCGGCGGACTCCTGGCCCCGGTGCTGGAGGGCGTAGAGGCCGAAGTACGTCCGCTGGGCAAGCTCGCCGGCCAGCTCGCGGGAGTACATCCCGAAGACCCCGCACGCCTCCTTCGGCTTGCCGTCCGTATCGCGGTAGTCTACGTCCAAAACGCCCACCTCTCGTGCCTCAGATCCTGTCCAGATCGGCGACGGTCATCCCGCCGCCGGCGCTCCCCGTGTTCAACGTCGAGGCCGGCTCGAAGAGCATGACGTGCGCCTCCTCCTCCGTGACCGGCCTGTGCTCCACCCCGCGCGGCACCACGACGAACTCCCCCGCCTCGATCCACTCGCTCCGGTCCCGGTACTCCATCCTGAACCGCCCCCTAACGACGAGGAACAACTCATCCTCCTCATCGTGATGGTGCCAGACGAAAGGGCCTAGCAGCTTCACGAGCTTCACGTGCTGGCCGTTCAGCTCGCCCACAACCTTCGGGCTCCAGTGCTCCTCAAAGAGCGCGAGCTTCTCCCCAAGGTTTACCTTCTCCGGGCTCATCCGACCGGCTCCGACCCGCCGACCACTTCGCCCGGGATGCCGAAGAGGTCCCTCTCGTGGGCATCTCTCAGCTCGTCCAGGCTCAGGTCTACGAGGTCTCCGATCTTGAACCGATCACCCCCGGTGCAGGCGATGCTGTCGTACGGGATCCCTGCCCTTCCGAGGGCTCTCTGCAAGTCGTCCCACCGGGTCTCGGGCACCGTCACCAGCAAGCGCGCGCCTCCCTCGCCGAATAGCCCCTCGTCCTTGCGCCCGGTTCCGAACTTCGGCTCTATCTCTGTCTCCTCGAACTCCATGCCCATGCCTCCGGCAACAGCCATCTCCGCCAGCGCGACGGCCAGCCCGCCGCCCGAGACGTCATGGGCCGTGTCCACGAGACCATCCCTCACGACGCTTCGAACAAAGTCGGCGTGCTCCTTCTCACGCGAGAGAACTGCGGGCCTCGGCGTGCCGGCCACGCGACCGTGCACGATCTCCAGATAGTCGGAGCCGCCGAGTATGACGGGAAACTCGACCAATAGCACAACCACGTCGCCTTCACGCTTGAACCCTGGCGTCGCGTGGCGGCTAACGTCCTCGAAGATGCCGACCATGCCGACAGTGGGTGTCGGGTAGATGGGCCCACGATCGGTCTCATTGAAGAGGCTGACGTTGCCGCTCACCACGGGCGTCCCGAAAGCCTCGCAGGCCTGCGCCATCCCCTCGATACACTCGGCGAGTTGGTAGTAGCCGTCCGGCTTCTCGGGACTGCCGAAGTTGAGGCAGTCGGTGACGGCCACCGGCTCCGCCCCCACGCACGAGAGGTTCCTGTACGCCTCGGCAACCGTAGCCGCCCCCCCGCCGCGTGGGTCGAGATAGCAGTGCCGCCCCCGACCGTCGGTCGTGACCGCAAACCCGCGCTTCGTGCCCTTTATGCGCATGACGGCGGCGTCGGCGCCCGGTAATACAACGGTATCCGTGCCGACCTGGTGGTCGTACTGGCTGTAGATCGACCGTCGCGAGCGCCCGTTGGGATGCGAGAGCAACTGGAGCAGGACCTCGTTGTAGTCCTCGGGCTCGGGGATCTCAGCGACGTCGAGCTTCCGAACCTCGTCGAGGTACGCCGGCCGGACGACCTCGCGCTCGTAGGTTGGGGCGTCGGCGAGGTGCTCGGCTGCGACGGTGCCGGCGACCTCCCCGTTCTCGACCACGCGCAGGTCACCGTGGCCCGCGACGCCTCCTACCACCGTGCCGCCGATACCGTATCTCTCGGCCAGGGCCAGCGCCTCGTCCACCTTCTCCGGTTCGACGACGGCGAGCATCCGCTCCTGGGACTCGGAGATCATGACCTCCCAAGGCTCCATCCCGGCCTCGCGCCTGGGCACCTTCTCGACCTCGATGTCGATACCTACGCCCCCGCTCGCCGCCATCTCCGAGGCCGACGAGGTTATGCCCGCAGCCCCGAGGTCCTGCAGCGAGACGAGCAGGTCCTGCTCGAGCAGCTCCAGGCAGCACTCTATGAGCATCTTCTCGGCGAACGGGTCGCCTACCTGCACGTTGGACCTCTTCGACTCGGACTCTTCGGTCAGTTCGTCCGAGGCGAAGGTGGCGCCGTGGATGCCGTCGCGGCCCGTCTTCGACCCTAGCAGGACGACCGCATTACCTTCACCCGTCGCCCTCGAACGCATCAGGTCATCGACCCGGATGAGACCTACGCACATCGCGTTGACGAGCGGGTTCCCCGAGTAGGCCGGCGAGAACTCGACCTCGCCGCCGACGGTCGGCACCCCGACGGCGTTGCCGTACCCGCCGATGCCGCGCACCACCTCGCGGAAAAGGTAGCGGTTGCGCTCCTCCTCCAGCGGCCCGAAGCGCAAGGAGTCGAGC
>CADCUW010000386.1 GCA_902805985.1 uncultured Rubrobacteraceae bacterium | reverse complement strand
AGGCGCTACCACGCACGCGCCGGGCGGGCGGCCTACCTGATCGTGCGCGACCACGCCCTGGCCGAGGACGTCGTCCAGGACTCGTTCGTGCGAGCCTACGAGCGGATCGGCGGCTTCGACGCCGAGAGGCCCTTCGGGCCGTGGTTCATGAGGATCGTCGTCAACGAGGCTATCAAGGCCGCCCGCGAGCGCGAGCGAACGGCCTCCTATGAGGTCGGCGACGCCGGGGCCCAGTGAGCTACCGGGGGCCGGCGTCCGTACCACGGCCAACAGAGGAAAGGGGGTGAACTACACATGCATAAAAAGAAGATCATCTTGGGCGCCGCGTTCGCGGTGATGTCCTCGTTGATGGTCGCCGGTCCGGCTTCGGCCGCCCACTGTGTCAGCCCGGAGGGGGCCTCGCCGGGCTTCTCGTACTTCGGCCAAGACGGCAGGGAAGACGGTGAACCCCGTGGGGCCTCCGCCTGCCGCGACGCCACCGGCAGCCCGTCCGAGCGCGCTCCCGGCCAGAACAGGTAGCACACACGAACGTCAGGACAAAGGGCCGGGGCGTCGTAGCCACCGGCCTTCGTCACGTCCCAAGTTCGGGGAAAAGCCCTTCCACGCACTCGGTTGAATAAGGCCACTGCGTTGTCGCGGGGGCTTTCTACGCGTCGTCGCTTTCCGCTGGGTGCTATTGCGTCGCGCTTGCCTCGGGAGTATCATAGAAGTCAGGAGGGAAGGCCGTTGGGGTTACGACCCCGCTGGGCAGACCGCAGCAGACAACTTGGCTACGTAGGGGCTAAGAATCCCGTCCCGCAAACTGGGCGCTTGGGACGGAGGGAGCCAGTGGCGCAACCGGCTACTTGGGATCGAACGGATCCGGGGGCCGGTTTTTTGCTTGGGTAAGGGCGAAAGGAGGTAACCCACAAGGCGAACCGCGAAGACGAATCCTTAACAAGGTGGCGGAGGAGGGCGCACCATCGAGGCAAAGTACTGTTGCCGGGTGCGACGGCAAGACCAGAAGAAAATAAGGGGGAAGATAGATGCTAGCGGGAACACGGGTGAAGCTTAGGCTCCTTTTGGTTTCGGCACTAATCATGGGGCTTTTGGGGTTGGTGCAGCCGGCCGCCTGGGCGCAAAGCGAGCCGCCCGACGGGATCTGCAACGGGGTTCTGAACCAGCTGCGAGAGCGCCAAACTGTCGAGCAGAATCTGCTGGAAGCGGCGGCCCGGCAGAACGCGGAGTTGATCCTGCAGCTCGAACAGGAGCGTACGACGCTACAGGGCGAGAGGCAGGCGCTCGCGCAGGAGATCCAGCAGCTCGAGCAGCGGCTTGCGACGTTGCAGGGCGAGAGGCAGGCGCTCCAGCAGCAGATCACGACGCTCGAGCAGCAGCTCCAGGCGGCCAACGACGAGCTGGTGCAAGTCGAGCAGCGCATCCAGCAAGTCGAGCAGGAACTCCTAGCGGCGAACGAAGAGTTGGCGCAACTCAATCAACGGATCGCGCAGCTCGAGCAAGAGCTCCAGACGGCCAACGACGAACTGGCGCGGCTCAATCAGCAGCTTGGGCAGGCCGAGCAGGAGCTTGCGGCGCTGCAGAACGACGCGCAGGCGGTCGAGCAGGAGATCCAGCAGGCCGAGCAGAATCTGGCAACACTGCAGAACGAAAAGAAGGCGGTAGAGCAAGAGATCGCGCAGCTCGAGCAGCAGATTGCACCCCTGAAGACCCAGAGGCAGGCGCTCCAGCAGCAGATCACGACGGCTGAGCAAGAGTTAGCAGCCCTGATAGCCAAACAAGGCAATCAGACCGGGAAAATAAAGAAGCTTCAGGAGGATATCGCCGCCCTGAAAACCCAGCTACAGCAGGTCGAGCAGCAGATCGCGCCGCTCGAGCAGGAGCTTAAGGCGGCTAACGACGAGCTAGCGCAGGTTGAAGCGGAGATCCAGCAGACCGAGCAAGAGCTTCAGGCGGCGAAAGACGAGCAGGCGCGGCTCAATCAGCAGATCGCTCAGCTCGAGCAGGAGATCGCACAGACCGAGCAGCAGATCCAGCAGGCCGAGCAAGAGATCGCGCAGATCGAGCAAGAGCTTGCACCCCTGCAGAACGAAAGGGAGGCGCTCGAGCAGGAGATCCAGCAGCTCAATCAGGAGCTCACAACACTACAGAACGAACGGCAGGCGCTCGAGCAGCAGATCGCGGAGTTCGGGGATGCGCTCGGGGTAGCGACCAACCAACTGGAGCAAGTCGAGCAGGAGATCCAGCAGACCGAGCAGCAGATCCAGGCGGGTAACGAACGGTTGGCGCAGCTCGATCAGCAGATCGCGGAGCTCAACCGGCGGATCGAACTTGCCGGCTGTGTCTGAACCAGGCTAGTGTCCTGTGATCCCCAAAGGACGGTTCGAGCCGAAAAGAGGGTCGGTGTCTGACAACACCGGCCCTCTTTTTGCCCCATAGCCATGAGTTTGGTATGAGATGTTATTGAGTGAACGCCGAACTTCGTAGAACCCGATACAGGCGAAGTTCGGAGAATGATCCTTCCACGCACTCCGGTGGATATAGCAGATGGCTGCGCTGTTGGGGTCCGGCCGACGCGGCGACGCGGAGGCGATCGCCGCCGTGACCATGTGTCCCCTCTTCGCCATGCGCTTCCCTCCGCTCGGACGCTTGCCGGTGCCGGCAATGGTAGGTCCGGACATGAGGGCGGCGCATCGGCAAGTGGCCCATTTCGGGAAGCCTGCTTATACGTTCTACCGTGAGCAGAGTGCGATCGCTCCGCTTCTAGACCAGCGTCACCTCGACCACCGGCTCCTGGCCCACCGTGGCGGTCAGGCTGAGACGGTAAATGCGTTGCGTTTGGAACGCATTTGAGGAGGTACGGGACGCCTGCGACCGCATCTCGTTTTGCGACCGAGGGCGTGCAGGTAGGGTTGCCGCTGGTCCTCGAAGGACGGTTGTTCCCAATGCCAAGCGCCACTTTCGGTATAGGCTTCGCAGTAGGCTCTGCACGCGGACTCATGTGCATAGATTCTACAGTAGGGTCCGGACCTTTTAGAACCCCCGTTTCCGAAGGGGCGTTTGCGGTCGTCAGGGTCTCGTTCGACGTAGCCTGGCGCCTGAGCGGTGGGAGGATCACAGTGTGAAGTAGAACCTGGCCCCCCGCCCCACCTCGCTCTCGGCCCATAAGATGCCGCCGTGGCGCCGGACTATCCGAGCCACGGTGGTCAAGCCCAACCCGGTCCCCTCGAACTCGCCCTCGCCGTGCAGACGCTGGAAGGGGGCGAAGAGCTTGTCGGCGTAGGCCTCGTCGAACCCGACGCCGTTGTCCCTGACGTAGTAGACGGGCCTTCCTTCCTGCTCGACCGCGCCGAACTCTATCAGCACCTCGGGCTCCTTGGAGGTGAACTTCCATGCGTTCTCGAGCAGGTTCTCCAGTACCACCCTCAGCAGCCCCGCGTCCCCCCTGACCGAGATCCCCTCGGCTATGGCCAACCGCGCCCGGCGCCCAGGGTCGACGCGCCTAAGGTCGTCGGCTACGCCTCTGGCCAGGGCGCTCAGGTCGACCTCCTCGTGTCTCATCTCCCGGCGCGTGAGACGCGAGAGGTCCAGGAGGTCGTCGATCATGGCGCCCATGCGATCGCCGGCCTCCTGGATGCGTCTTAAGTAATCCCGACCGGCCTCGTCGAGGCCGTCGCCGTAGTCCTCGAGGAGTATCCGGCCGAAGCCGGTCATGGCCCGCAAGGGCGCCCGGAGATCGTGGGAGACGGAGGTGCTCAGGGCCTCCAACTCCTCGTTGGCGGCTTGCAGTTGCGCCGTGCGCCTGCGGACCCGGTCCTCGAGTTCCTCGTTGAACCTGCGGGTCACTTCTTCGGCCCGCTTGCGCTCGCTTATGTCGCGGACCGCGGCGCAGATGACCCGTTTGCCGCCGTAGTCGATGGCGCTCGCCGCGATCTCCACCTCCACCACCGATCCGTCCTTGCGACGGTACCCCCGCTCCCTGATGAAGCGCGTACCCTCCCTGAGGGTGCGCTCGACGTTGGCTTCCACGTCCTCGCGATCGTGGGCCACGATCTCGTGCAACTCCATCCCGCGGAGCTCTTCGGCGGTGTACCCGAGCATGTTCTGCAGGGCCGGGTTGGTCTCCAGGATGCGCCTGGTGACGCTATCCACCAGGTAGAGGCCCTCCGCGGACTGCTCGACCACCGCCCGGTAGCGCTCCTCGCTCTTCCCGAGCTCGGCCAAGGTAGCTTCGAGTTGCGCGGTGCGCTCCGCCACCCTCCCCTCGAGCTCCCTGTTTAGGCGCTTGATCTCTTCCTCCGCCCGGACCCGGTCGGTCACGTCGCGCTGGTTGAACACCAAGCCCTCCACCGCGAGATCGTCGAGCAGGTTGGTCGCTATCCCCTCGAGGTGGCGCCACGAGCCGTCCTTGTGGCGAACGCGGGTCTCTACCGCCTCAGGGTACACCCCCGGCCTGGACAGCAGCGCCTCGAGTTTTCCGCGAGCCCTCTCCATGTCGTCGGGATGGACGTAGTCCGCAGTATTGGTGCCGAGCAGCCGCTCCGGCGTGTAGCCGAGCACCCGCTCCACCGACGGGCTCAGGTAGCGTATGGTCCCGTCGGGTCCTGTAACCATGACGATATCCAGCGCATTTTCGGCGAGGGCGTGGAATCGCCTTTCGCTGTGAGGATGTGCCCCTCTGGCCCGCCCGTTGTCGTCGGTATCTATCGGACCTCCCCGACGTCTTGATCGATGATCCACTTCGGGTTGCAGTTCATCTTCTCAGCCCCGCCTTTGTGCGGCAAGGCTCGCGTTCGCCCAGCGCCAACTCGATCTTCGGCGCACGGCGCGCCGTGGCAACGATTCCGAGAAGGCCCCCCTCCACGCGCTCGGGAGCCTAGGGACAAAGATAGCCCATTTGGGGGATGCATGCCTACTTGCCGGAGGTCAAAGTTCCTCCGTCAGGAAGCTAGTCGGGCTGACGGACCGGGCCGTGGCCGCTCAGCAGAAGGAGACCATTTATGGAGACGACGATCGCCGGGCCGATGCTGGAGGCCTTTAAGGGCGGGCTGAAGGGCGACGCCTACGTCCCCGGCGAGGGGGACTACGACGAGGCCCGCTCCGCCTGGAACCTCAACGCCCACCAGAGCCCTGCGCTCGGCGTCATGGCCGAAGGTGCTTCGGACGTGCTCGCCGCGGTGCGCCTGGCGCGCGACGAAGGGCTCGGCGTCGGGGTTATGGCCACCGGCCACGGCGTCGCCGCCCCCTGCGACGGGGGGGGGTCCTCATCAACACCTCGCGCATGAGGGGCGTGCATGTGGACCCCGAGACGCGCACCGCCAGGGTCGAGGCCGGCGCCAAGTGGGCCGACCTCGTCCCGGAGGCCACGGCGCATGGGCTGGCGGGCCTGCAAGGCTCGACCTCACACGTCGGCGTAGTCGGCTACACGATGGCCGGCGGCTTCGGCTGGCTCGGGCGCAAGTACGGCTTCGCCGCCGACTCCGTAAAGGAGGCCGACGTGGTGACGGCCGATGGCGAACTAGTCAAGGCCAACGCACACGAGAACGCCGACCTCTTCTGGGCGCTCAAGGGCGGCGGAGGAAACTTCGGCATAGTCACCTCCCTGGAGTTCGCACTCTACCCCGTGACGCACGTCTTCGGGGGCAACCTCTTCTACCCGGTCGAGAGGGCCGAGGAGGTGCTGGAGCTCTACAGCCGGTGGGCAGGGGACCTGCCGGAGGAGGTGACCTCCGCGGTGGCCTTCCTCAACGTCCCGCCGATCCCGGACGTCCCGGAGCCTTTGCGCGGGAGGTCCGTGATCACGGTGAGGTTCTGCTACACGGGCGAGGACCTCGCCGAGAAGGGCGAGGAGTTGCTCGGCCCGTGGCGCGGGTTCGGCGAGCCCGTCATGGACACCTTCGGGGTCATGCCGTACGAGGCCATGGACATGATCAGCATGGACCCCGTAGAGCCGCTGGGGGCCTACGGCCACTCCGAGATACTGCGCGACCTCTCGCGGGAGACCCGCCAGACGCTCATGGAGCTCGCGGGGGCGGGCTCCGACACGCCCCTGCTTATGCTGGAGATCCGGCAGCTCGGCGGAGCCCTCTCGCGCCCGCCCGCGGACCTCAGCCCCATGGGCCGCAGCGACGCCACGTACGCCATGAACGGGATCGGGGCCACCTTCACCCCAGAGATGGCTCAAGCCGTGCAGGCGTACCTCGCCCACTTCGCCGAGGCGTCCAGGCCGCATGCGACCGGCGCCACCTACGTGAACTTCCTGGACCTCGACGGGGCGAGCCCCGAGCGCGTGAAGGCAGCCTACTCCGTGGAGGACTGGGAGCGGCTGGTGGAGCTGAAGGACCGCCGCGATCCGGGGAACCTCTTCCGATTCAACCGCAACATCCCGCCGTCTTCGGCCGAGCGCGCGAACGGTACTCGGTCCACGACCCCCGCAACTTGACGTCGAGCGTACGGGCAGCCCGATCAGGGATGAAGTGTCTTCCGAGTGAGCCATCTGCCCGTGGCCGTCTGAACTGGCCACGGGCGCGTAGCAGATAGACCAGCGCCAACTCGACCCCGGCTTAGAGTGACGGGACATAACTTGAGGGGGTCGTGCCCCCAGTTAAGCAGGCTATCTATAACGCCAGGTTGAGTCCTCGACGTCGCCGGAGGGCTTCTGAGCCCCATGGCGGTGCACGTAGCCGACCACACGGCGCACGTGATCAGCGTCCTACTAGCCTCAACCGCCGGCTCCCGCCCCAGCGTGGCGGTCAGGCTGAGGCGGGGAGGCTTGTGTGTTCTTAGACTATATGGGGACGTACATACTGCCTACTCCACTCGACGTATAGCGTCCAGTAGCTACCTATGCTACCTTCACTGGCGAGCCTTAGTACCTTGCTTTGCCTGAGGCGCCAGCCTACGAGAGCGCGTAGGCGACCGCTTCCTCCAGCGTCATCGCTCGTCCCTCCGCCCACGCCGCCTCGAACGCCTCCGAGTCGAGCATCTCGCGGGTAACCGCTAGATCGCGCTCGTTCAAGTTCCGTAAGACCGACCACGAGACCCCCGCGCCCGTCTTCTCGCTCAGGGCATCCGCGACGCCGAAGAGGCGTGCCGCCCGCTCGGCCCGGCCCTCTCTAGCCGCCACGCCGGCCAGCCCAGTAACGCAAAAGACGACGTTGTAATCGTCACGTAGCATGCCCGCGATCTCGACGCTCCTCCGTAGCAGCTCGGCGGTCCGTGCGTCGTCACCGTCGAGGCGCGTCGAGATCGCTTGCGTGCCCAGGCACGTGGCCAGCATGGACCAGTTACCCGCCTCGCGAGAGAGTGCTTCGCCCTCGCCGAGCAGCCGCATCGCCTCGTCGCCGTCGCCGCGCGCCAGCGCCAGGTTGGCGAGGCCGTACAACCCGGAGGAGACGCCCTGCGGGTCTCCCAGCCCGCGGAACAGCGCCAGCGCTTCGGGCAGCACCGCCTCCGCGGCGTCCAGGTCGCCCCGGCTCAGCGCCGCCAGCCCGTGCATCCCGAGCGCGTAGGCGAGGGTCTCGGGGTCGCTCGCCTCGCGCGCCGCGGCGACGCTCTCGAGCGCGGAGGCGGCCGCCTGGTCCGGCTCGCCCCGTAAGAACGAGAGGATGGCCGCCACGAACAGCGCCCGCGATCGGGCGAGGTCAAGGGGCGCGCTGCCTTCGGCGAGTGCCCGCTCCATCCAGCGCAGTCCCTCGCCCGTGTACCCGCGCCTGAACCAGAACTCGTAGATCCCCCAGCCGATCCGGGACACCTTTTCGGGCTTGTCCCGCTCGAGCAGCCACGCCATCGCTGCCCTCGCGTTGTCGTGCTCGCGGGCGAGATCGTCCAGCCACTGCGCCTGGCGCGGCCCCTGCAACTCTGGGCGAGCTCGCTCGGCGAGCGTCAGGTAGTACTCGGCGTGCCGCGCGCCGACCCGCTCGCACCCTCCGCTCTCCTCGAGTTTCTCGTGCGCGTACTGCCTGACCGGCTCCAGCATCCCGTAACGGATCTCTCGCCCGCCCGCGCTTGGATCGACCGTCACCAGCGACTGTTCCACAAGGGCACCCAAAAGCCATAGCACCTCTTCTGACTTCTCGACAGTCTCGGCCCCAGCCGCCTCGGCTATCGTCTCGGCCGCTCCTAGGGTGAAGCCCCCCGCGAACACCGACAGGCGACGGAAAAGCCTGCGCTCCGGTTCCGAGAGCAGCTCGTAGCTCCAGTCGAGCGTGGCGCGCATGGTTCTCTGGCGCTCGGGAAGGTCGCGCGCCCACGCCATCGAGAGCGCCTGGTCGAGCCGGGCGAGGAGGCTCTGAGGCTCCAGCAGCCTCACCTTCGCGGCGGCGAGCTCCAGGGCCAAGGGTAGCCCGGCCAGCCGCCAGCAGATCGCCGCAACCGAAGGTGCGTTCTCGCTCGTCAGTGCAAAGGAGGGAGAGGCCGCCCGAGCCCGCTCCACGAAAAGTCGCCCAGAGGGGGTCCCAAGGACCTCCTCCTCTGAGGGATGCTGGGTCGAGGAGGGCAGCGCCAGGGGCGGGACGGGGTACTCCTGCTCGCCCCTTACCCGAAGCGGCGCTCGGCTGGTCGCGAGCACGACGAGCCCGGGGCAGGCTTCGATGAGGTAGACCACCTCGGCGGCCGCCTCTAGCAGTTGCTCGAAGTTGTCCAATACCAGGAGCATCTGCTTTTCGCGGAGGTGGGTGTGGAGGGCCTCTCGCGCGCTCTGGCCCTCCGCTTCCCTGAGACCCAGCGACCTGGCGACAGTGGGAACGAGGAGCGCCGGATCTCTAAGGGAGGCCAGGGGGAAGAAGGCTAACCCGTCGGGGAAGTGATCCTTGGCCTCGCGCGCCGCCGCCGTGGCCAGACGTGTCTTCCCGACCCCGCCTATCCCGGTGAGCGTCAGCAGCCTGACCTCCGAACCATCTAGGAGGATCTCCCTTATCTCCGTGAGCGCTCGCTCTCGACCTACGAGCGGGGTCGGTGGGCTCGACAAAGTGGCTTCTAGTACGCTCACCGGAGCTTCGACCGTAGCGGCCTTCGCGCCCCGGCCGGGGACCGCCGCCAGGAGGGTCGCACGCTCAAGCTCTGAGAGCTCCAGGGCCTCGGCCAGGGACCTGACCGTGTGCGGGTAGGGACGCTTCCTCTGGCCGCGCTCGAGGGCGCTTACGCCGTTAGGGGTCAGGCCCGCTCGAAAGGCGAGCTCCTCCTGCGTCAGCCCGGCTGACGCTCGCAGCCGTCGCAGCCGCGCTCCGAACGTCGGCTCCTCCTGCTCCGGGCTCACGCTCAGACTCCGATCCTCCGCTTGGACGCCTCTGCGCTGCGCGCCTCCATGGTAGCAGTGGCCAACGGTGTGCTCGAAAGATCCAACAGTTGCAACTGTGTGAGGAGCGTTCGAGGGTTGTTGGTGGTGCTAGTCCGCTCCGAGGCGCACAGTGGGAACCACCACGAAGGGTCCAGCGAGGCAGGAGAACAGAGGCAACGACCGAGCTTGAGAGGGAACTTCCCACAGGAGAGCGACTAGAGAAAGGAGACAAGGAAATGGCAACCACTACCGCAACACCATCAGCCCCCACGATGACCACGGCGAGGGCCTTCCCGCTTATGTACTTCGTCATAGCCTTAGCGTTCACCGGGTTCTTCTGGGGGCTGGCGGCTCTCGGCGCGCGGGACGTGATCCCCGCACTGCCGGGGGTCACTGTGATAGGAACCTTCGGCCCTATGGTGGCCGCCGTGATACTCACCGCTCGGGAGAGCGGACGAGCCGGCCTGCGCTCTTTGTTCGGCCGGGTTGTGCGCTGGCGCGTGGCACCCATCTGGTACGCAGTAGCCCTCCTGGGGCCGCTCATGATCACGCTTGGAGCGATGGTGCTGGAGGTGGCCTTCCTGGGCGGCCGGCCGCCGAGCCTCGGGTTGCTGATCGGGGAGCTGCCATCAACGCTGCTCACAATACTTGTGAACGCCGTCTACATGCTGATCTTCGTGACGCTCGGCGAGGAGGTAGGCTGGAGGGGGTACGCACTTCCCGTACTGCAGGCGCGCTACAGCGCCCTCGTCGCAAGCTTGATCCTCGGCGTGGTGTGGGCCTTGTGGCACCTGCCGGTGTTCTTCAATCCCGACACCTCCTACAGCAACCTGTCCTTCTTCCTGTTCCTACCCTTCATAGTCCTGGCCGCGGTCCTCATCACCTGGGTGTTCAACTCCACTGGGGGCAGCGTGCTCATGGCCATGTTCTTCCACGCCGTCCTGAACACCAATGATGTGCTGTGGAAGGCCCTACACGAGAACTCGATCGCGCCGGCGAACGCGGCCGAGGCCGCCGCCGCGAACGCACAATACTATCTCCTGTCAACCATCGTAATGGGGATAGCGGTCGTGGTCGTGGTGCTCGTCTACGGATCGACCAACCTCTCGCGCCGCCGCCGGCAGGTGTTGCCAGCCGCCGATGGCGAGTCCCACCCGAGGGTGCAGTAACCAATCCCTGGAACTACGGATCGCCGTGCGCGGGGGTACCCACGCACGGCGATCCGGAACGTACCGACCAAGTAAGGAGGCTGCAAATGAACCACAGCCTAGACGTTGCACAGAGTCACAAAACCTATGAAGTAAAAGCGGAAAAGATGGAAAAGGGAGTAGCGTACCTCCCGCCGGGTGAGGGCAGAAGGTCGCTACGGGTCTTCGGCGAGCTGGTGACGTGCAAAGTAACCAGCGATCAGACCAGCGGGGCGTACACGCTCTTTGAGGCCACCACACACCCCGGCGCAGGGCCGCCGCCCCACGTCCACCACCGCGAGGACGAGTCCTTCTACGTGCTGGAAGGGGGGTACGAGTTCCTAAACGGCAGGGTGACCCTCAGAGTGGGAGCAGGCTCCCTTATCTACGTCCTCAAAGGCACCCTGCACGCTCACAGGGGCGTCGGTGAGGGCGTGGGCAGGATGCTGCTAACCCAGACGCCTGGGGGATTGTACGAGTGCTTCTTCGAGAAGGCGGGTAGGACGATGGGCGGCGATGATGGCGAGCCGCCCACGTTTGAGGACCGGCCGGACGTGGAGAGGAGGATCGTGGAGGTGGCGGCCGAGTTCGGCATCGAGATTCCGCCGCCCTCGCAGACTAGACTTGGCGTCCGCCGACAGGCCAAGGGTGCGTGAGCGGCCCATCAACGCGTAATCGCTAGGCCAGCGCCACCTCCACCACCGGCTCCCGGCCCGCCGTGACGGTCAGGCTGAGGCGGCTAACGCGTTGCGTTTGGGACGCATGTGAGCAGGTAGAGCATACCCGGGTCTTCGGCCGGTTCGATAGGTTTAGCGGCCGAAGAACAGTTTGGCGGCGGGGCTCATCATCTCCGGGTTCCACATCGGGTCGAAGGTGAGCTGGGAGTTGACCGTCTCGACGCCCTCGATGGCGAGCGCCTCGGTCTCCACCTGCTCCTGGATCATGTCCCCGACAGGGCACATCGGGCTCGTGAGGCTGAACGTGACGTCCACGTGGCGGCCCTCGTCGTGGACGCCGACGTCGTAGATCAGGCCGAGCTCCACGAGATCCATCCCGATCTCCGGGTCTATGACGTTCCTGAGCTGGTCCCTTACGCGCTCTTCGTTTAACATTCTCTCACCTCTTGTAAGATCTCCGCAGCACCCAGATTGTAAAGCCGCCCCGCCCCTTTTACACCCCCCGCCCCCGCCCCCGAAGACCCCGCGTTGTTAAGCCCTTGTTACACCTGATGCACTTATCCCCCGTTTGGCCCCCGTTATCCACAACATCTTGTGGATAACTACCGATTCGCCCCGTAAAAACGCTCTATCTTGTCCCGCGACGTCGAGGTCGACGGGGTCACCGGCCGTTACCCGACGCCTCCTCGACGAGTCTCTCGGCTCTGTAGCGGCTGAGGTTCCAGGAGCGCCAGTCTTCTCCGGCGGCGTTTTCGTAGCGGTCGAGGACGATCCCTTTCACGGTGTAGTCCGAGCCGAGGCTCCTCTCGCCGATCCGGACGTCCCCGATCCACGGTAGCGCCTCGGTAAGCACGGGGGCGGCGTCGGCGCTCAGGAGCGTGACGTATAGAGGATCGAAGCGCTTCCCGGCCTCCAGGCGCTCGATGTTCACGCGGGCGACGAGGGCGTCGGGGCTGACGACGTTCAGGAGGAGGGCCGCGGCGAAGCCCGCCAGGAGGGCGCCGAAGGCGAAGCGGTCTCGTTCGCCGCGCAGCACGCTCAGCGCGAACCACAGCAGGGCGAAGGCGAGCCAGGCCATAAAGACCGTCGCGCAGACGCGCGCGACGGTGAGGCCGAACTCCTGCTGGTAGAGAGGTACATCCGGTGCAGGGCGGAGCCCACGATCACGGCCAGCAGCGCGACCGTCGCGCCGGAGAGGGCGCGAAAGACGCGCCTGTGGGCGGGGGCCTCGACGCGCAGGAGCCAGTCGGCCAGGAGCAATACCGGTATCACCAGCGCCGTAACGGCCACGAGCTCGAAGAAGCCGCGGCGGGCGTACTCGGCGTAGGTCAGGCCCGCCGTCGCGGCGACACGGCCCGCGCCGCCGAACAGGTAGCCGGCCTGGACCGCCACGAAGGCCAGAAAGAGGACGTTCAGCAGCCCGAGCACGACCCCGACCTCGACGATGCCCAGAGAGAGGACGTCGGGGCGCCGGAGCCCGAAGTTCCCCGTCTCCCGTCCCAGTAGCCCGAAGGTCAGGAGGCCGGCAGAGACCCAGGCGACGAACAGCGTCAGGAAGAAGTGTCCGAGAAGCCGTGAATCCACCTCGAAGAGGCCCAGCACCAGGTCCTCGAAGACCGCATCGGCCGCCACGAGCAGGGCCCCGAAGACCAGCAGGAGGGGTATTGCAATGAGCGTGCCCCGCGCCACGGCCAGGGCCCGTCCCTGCCAGTCGCCGGGCGCCACCTCGCGCCACTTGACGTCCCGCACCGCCGCCGGGACCATGCCGGCCAGGGTCATCGCCCCGGCGTATACCGTGCCGATCACGTACTCAGAGACGCCAGCCCGGCGCAGGGCGCCCGACCGTCCGCGCAACGCGACGAGCGCGAGGGCCAGCACCACCATCGAAACGTCCAGGGCGACCACGACAGGGGAGTCGCGCAACGCGACCCCGCCCGCGAACAGGACCGCGAGCGGGAGCATCCAGCGCCCCTCGCCGACCGGCCGCCCGCCTCCCAGCCGAGAGAGGCTGACGGCGGAGACCGCGAGCGTTCCCACCCACAGCGGCAGGTTGATCCCCCACGGCGTCGCCCTCAGGAGCACGTCCCCCAACCCACCCAGGACCAGCCCCGCCCCGAGCACCGCCAGCCCGATCCTCGTCCTCTCTCCCACCTTCCAACCACCCCCGATCCGGTCACGTCCCGGGCACCCTAGCGTCCCCGGATAACAGGGCGGGACACATTCCGGTTACGGACTTCGCACTTTGGTTAAGCCCTTCGTTCGGGAGGTAACGGGCTGTAACCTGGAGTGCGGCGCGGCCGCGACGGGGAGCGTGGTATCGTCGCTGAGCTGGCGAACAAGTACGAGGGCGAGCAAGAAGGCGACGAGGGCTATGCTGGCGGCCCCGAGGGCGTCGGCGAGGGAGGCCATCAGGAGCGGGCCGACCGTCTGGCCGGTGCGGGGAGTCATGCCGTTGGTTGCCATAAACGCGCCGCGGAACTCGTTCTCGCTCCTCGGAAACGCCGGCGTCACGCTCGAAACGCCGGGGACCGCCATCAACGTCACGCCCCAGAGCACGAGCAGGTTGTGGTCTTCGTAGACCCTTCTGACCCCGCCCTCGCTCTCCGCCGCCGAAGGCACGAACGGGGAACCTATCAGGCTGGCACCTCAGCAGCCGCGTCCCCGGACACAACGCCGCCGGAGTTCAGACTCCTCTACCGGCGATGACCGTCCCAGCCCAGACGAACGAGGAGGGCTGCGGTCATCGCCGCCGTGGCGCCCCAGATCTCGCGCCGCGGTCCCCCGACGGCGAAGACGGGGACCTCGTAGTCCCGGCCGTCGCGCCGCCAGAGGGTCCGGCGGAAAGTTTCGGGATCGAGAAGCTCCTTCAGGGAGACCGTGAAGATCTCCTCGACCTCGTCGGGCGCCATGACCATCTCGGCGCCGGGCGGCAGGAGACCTACGAAGGGGCTTACCCTGAAGTTGGATGGCG
>CADCUW010000385.1 GCA_902805985.1 uncultured Rubrobacteraceae bacterium | reverse complement strand
CCTGGTGTGCGCATCGTACACGCAGAGTGAACTTATACGCAAGTCCGAAGTCGGGAACCTTAAGTAGGACCGACCTTTCGAGAACCCTCGGACACACGGTTTCGAGAACTGCCCCACGGCACAGCTTACGAGTCTATACGCGCGTCGGGGTATCTAGACAAGCCGCAACTCCACGGTCCCGTCCGTCGCCAGGGCCCGGAACCCTACCTCGGGGTGGTTTGTACTTGCACGGGTACACGACGATCCTCACTCACCCACACGGAAGCGGCGGTCCCGGGCCGCGCCTCCAAGCGGCCGCGGATGCACGGCGGATCGACGGGACGCCACAAACGCCACAGGAAGCCGCGGAGGGACGGAAGGGTGCAGAGAGAAGCCCGGCCCCGGCAGGGCGTGGGCACAGAAGGGCGCACAAGGGCCCTGGCGGACGGCTGCACGCTCCGGCGGGATCAGACGCCCGCGAGGCGGGCCACCCCTCCGCTCTCACCATGCAGCCACGCGCATTCCTATTCACCGGCACGACATGTGGCGGTCGACCCGAAACGCTACGAGGCCGGATCGCTACGCCCTTGGCCTTCCGGGTGCCGCGTATCCCAGATCCTGCATATGGACTTCGGAGAAGGAGCCTTCTAGAAACCATCTGAAAAGTCCCGGAGGTATGAACGCGTAGCCTCCAGAGAGACCGAACCGCTTCAGTTTCGAGCTCTTTGGCCTCCGTTTACCGGCCAGATCCGACGCCGAGATCCTACCCAGACTACTTTCCAGACAGTCTCTGACGTTTATGCGCAGAAGGTTACCTTCGGTTGGCCGCCGCTACCGGCCCACGCTCCGACGGTGCTCAGCGGCCGCCCCCTCGACGGCCCCCTTCGTCGCGGCACCGGGAGCGTACTGGGCCACCGCCAACCCGTCCGGGCCACGTAGGATCCAAAGCGCCTCCGCGGGATCGGGCGCGGGGCCAGCGTTCGGGGCGACGTACTGCATGAAGTAGCCCGGCGGCAGGCGCAGCCTTTCGCCCCCGCCCGTGCTGAAGTCCTCGCCTTCGTTCGGCATCCTCGCTCCCGGCAGCCCGCGCCCATCCCCTCGGGACGCCGAGTGCCTCGCTGCTTTCCTAAGGATGTCTTCCCGTCGGGCGCAACTGGAAGGTGACAGTCCCGCAACGATCCGGTAACAGCGTGCGATCCGTCCGCAAGGGGGCGGAGTACCTTCCCGGGGGTTTTATCGGCAGCCCTGGGTGCGTGCTTCAGAGAATGCTCTATGCCCAAAGTTCGGAGAACCCTACGCTCGAAGTTCGCAGAGTCTCCCTTATACGCTGTTTGGTGCACAAAGGCCTGGGGGGTCGCCGGGCCCTTTATCGAGGATTCTTGCTTCATCCGAAGATTGGCCCCGTCCGTTGAGTCCGCTACACTGCGGCATCGCCACCGCAGGCCACGCGGGGCCGGAGGAGTCTTAGAGGTTAAGGGGGGTGGATCGATGGGCGACCTGGTGCTCTCGAACGCGCGCGTGCTGGACGGTCGGGGCGGCATCGCCGAGCGGGCGACGGTGCGCCTGTCCGGCGGCCGGGTCGCGGAGGTCGTGCCGGGCACCCGCGCGAAGGCCGGGCCTGGTCCCGAAAAGGTGGACCTCTCGGGCGCGACGCTGATGCCGGCGCTCGTGGACGCCCACGTCCATCTTTCTTCCTACCCGACCCTCCCGCCGCCCCTGCGCGGGGAAGAGCCCCGCACGGACGCCTTACGCTACTTCGAGCTCGCCAACTGCGCCCGCGACCTCGTCTCGATGGGCGTCCTCACGGTACGCGACGTCGGCAGCGAGGGGGACCACGCCCTCCACCTCAGGCAGGCCGTCAGGCTCGGGCTGTGCCAGGGGCCGCGCATCCTGACGTGCGCGAGGATCGTCTCTGCCACCAGCCCCGGCTGCCGCGTCTTCGGCTCCATGTACCGCCCCGCGGATGGCCCCGACGAGGTGAGGAAGGCCGCCCGGGAGCAGCTGGCAGCCGGCGCCGACTTCGTCAAGGTCATGGCCACCGGCGCCCGCAGTGTGGTGCTCGAGAACCCCGAGACCGCCCAGCTCACCCGCGGGGAGGTCCGCGCGGTCGTTGAGGAGGCCCACCGGCTCGGCAAGAGGGTCGCCGCCCATGCCGAGGGCCTGGAAGGTTCGCGTCTGGCCATCGAAGAAGGCGGGAACCGGGACGGTCGCGCTTGCGGGGCGAAGATCAGGCGCGTGAGGGCGGACGCGCTGGAGCTCCGCATCTGGGGTTTCTCTCCAATCTGCTTCTCGACCCCGACAGGCTGCGTGACGGCCTGCAGGCCATGATCGAAAAAGAGGAGTGGAGCAGCCAGGGTGACCCGCAGCGAGAGCTGGAGCTGTGGCACGACAAGCTGCGGGAAGCCAAACGGATGAGGAGCGGATATCAGAACCTGGCCGCGAGAGGACTGCCACCTACGAAGAGCTCGGAAGCAAGATCGCGGCCCTAGAGGAGACCCGCGCGACTGCCTGTCGGGAGCTGGAAGATCTGAGAGGCTGCAGAGAGGAGCTAGAGCGCCTGAAGGGTGACAGGGACGCGATACTGGAACACAGTACGCCGGACTGACGGCAGAAGCCCTCGACGCCCTTTCGCCGGAGCAGCGCAACAGGCTGTACAAGATGCTGAAGCTGAACGTCGTCTTGAGGGACGACGGGACACCGGAGGTGAGCGGCGCCCTCTGCGGCAGCTTGGAGATACTGGGGGACGAGACTTCGTACACCAAAAACGATATCCCGGCGGCGTTATCCGTGTAGACAGTTAGCTCTGGCCATGAAGAGGTTGAGTCAGTTGTCCGCGAGGTCGAGCACGGACCGCATCAACTTTGCCCCGATGCCCCTCCCCTGCCAGTCGTCTTGCACGGCCATACCGATGCTGCCGGCGTGCCGGACGCGCGGGCGGTTGGGGAAGGTCGTACTTCCGGCAGGCCAGAGAAGACATACGGGCCACGGCTTTCCTGCCCCGGGCCGACCCCCGGGAGCCGGCCGGCGCCGTAGCCTGTGGACCCCGCGCCTTTGGCGAGGGCGACGAGCGCTAAAAGGCATACAGCTTCGAGAGCATGCGCCTGGCGGAGCTCCTCGACAAGGAGACGACCGGCGTCAAATCTAGCACGCCCCACGGAGCATGCTGGCCCTCGCGCCACGGGTAACGCTCCCTACCCCTACGCCGGGATGCGAGACGAGTGGATGCGCGGACCTACGGCATCACCCGTTCGAGCAGGTCGTCCACCTTCTGCTCGATCCGGTCGTCGAGGTTTTTCAGGGCCTTTTCTTCCGCTTTCGAGAGGGAAGAGTCGCGGTCGTTGCTCGTCGTCTGTGAAGAGGACGACATAGCCGAGACGGAGCCGTTCCCGTCGTAGGTCATCTTCGAGGTGCCCTGCTCCCCGGCCAGCCGCTGCTCGGCATGGACGTTCTCGCCGTTGAGCACGACCGTGAGCTCGTTGCTGACGTCCCTCTGCTTGACAACCTCGCACGAGAGCGAACGCCCCTCCAGGTCGAACTCAAAGCTCTCAGGGGCTTGACCGGAGATCTCGCGCCGCTCCCCTCCGACAGAACAGACACCGGAGAAGCGCGTCCCCTCGTCGCCCTGGATCCTGAGCGTCACGCCCCCCTGTCCGTCGCCCTCGCCATCTGCCCGTTCCGCCTGCGCCAGGGCCAGATCGCTCCCGTTGACCAGCAACAAGACGGTGGCGACCGCAACCGCCAGAACCGAAGACCTCCCTTTCGACATAGTCTCTCCCTTCAAGCGTTCGCGTGCTACTGTCGCGTGGGGAGTCCCACGGTCTCTTGATACCCTTTCCCTATAAAGGGCCGGCAACAGACGAGTTAAGGGAAACAAAGACGGTGTAAAGATACCGTTAAGAGGCGCGGTACCGAGCCCCCGCCGGTGAAGACGGGGGCTCGGGGCGGTAGCGGGATGATTCGGGCTTACGAGGTGCGCTGCTCGGTCTCCGGGGTGGTCTCCCGGATCTCCTCCTCTATGTTCGAGAAGCCAGTGTTGGCGCGGACCCGGATCTCGTCGTAGGAGACCTGCAGGCCCTGCTCGCGCTCGCGCTCAGCGCCACGACCGCCGAAGATGGTGCCCAGGTAACA
Source organism: uncultured Rubrobacteraceae bacterium (assembly GCA_902805985.1). Classification (GTDB taxonomy): domain Bacteria; phylum Actinomycetota; class Rubrobacteria; order Rubrobacterales; family Rubrobacteraceae; genus Rubrobacter_D. The sequence goes on along the minus strand of CADCUW010000385.1, from coordinate 10,028 downwards.
TCCCAGGAAGCCGAGGGGCACGGAGATCAAGGCGGGGCTCTTGAGCGGGAAGAGCGCGTCTATCGGAATGATCGGTGTGGCCGGCGGCTCGGGGTTCGGGCCGGTCAGCACGTTCGGGCTGATCATCACGAGCACCACCGCCGAGATCAGGCCGACGAGCATGCCCGTCACGGCTCCGGTCGTGTTGAATCGCTTCCAGAAGATGGTCAGGAGGATCACCGGCACGTTCGCGCTCGCGGCGACCGCGAAGGCCAGGGCGACCAGGAACGCCACGTTGAAGCTCTCCGCTGGCAGGGCCAGCAGTATGGCCGCAACAGAGATGCCGATAGCCGCGTAGCGCGCGGCGCGGAACTGCTCCTCCTGGGTCGCCTCCCCGCCGCGGATCACGTTCGTGTAGAAGTCGTGGGCGAAGGCGCTGGAGGCTGCGACGACGAGCCCGGCGACGACGGCCACGATGGTAGCGAAGGCGACCGCCGAGATAAAGGCGAAGAAGATCGGACCACCCAGGGCCTCGGCGAGCTGCGGGGCGGCGAGGTTGCCCGCCGCGTTCGCCTCCGAGATCTCGTCCTGGCCGACGATGAGCGCGGCACCGTACCCGAGGATGGGCGTGAGCAGGTAGAAGAGGCCGATGATCCAGGTCGCCACCACGATCGAGGAGCGGGCCGTCTTCGCGTCGGGGACGGTGAGGAACCGGATCAGGATGTGCGGCAGGCCCGCCGTCCCGAGCACGAGGGCTATGTTCAAGGAGATCACGTCGAGGCTCAGCCAGAGCCCTTCGATCCCCGGCGTGGGCGCCGGCGGGAAGAGGGCCTCCCTGCCGATCTCGTTCTCGACCGCCGAGAAGAGCGTGAGCGGGTTGAACCCGTAGCGGGCGAGAACGAGGATGGAGAGGGTCACCGTGCCGGCTATGAGCAGGACGGCCTTGATGATCTGGATCCAGGTGGTCGCGACCATGCCGCCGATCACGATGTACACCGTCATCAGGATGCCTATGACGATGACCGAGAGCCAGTAAGGGAAGCCCAGCAAGAGCCCGATGAGCGCCCCGGAGCCGTTTAGCTGCGCGATCATGTAGAACATGCTTATTGCTATCGTGCTCAGGGCCGCCACCGAGCGGACGCTGCTCGTGTTGAAGCGGCTGGCGAGCATGTCCGCCAGGGTGTACTTGCCCATGTTCCGCAAAGGTTCGGCAACCAGCAAGAGCACCACGAGGTACGCCACGAGGAAGCCTATAGAGAGGTAGAAGCCCGAGAAGCCGCCCAGGGCGATGGCCCCGGCGATGCCGAGGAAAGATGCCGCCGAGAGGTAGTCGCCGGAGATAGCCAGGCCGTTCTGCCAGCCCTTGATCTGGCCGCCGGCCACGTAGTGGCTGTCGGTGCCCGTGTTCTGGCGCGAGGCCCAGGCCGTGATGCCGAGCGTCAGCGCGATGATCGCGATAAAGAAGACGATGGCTATTACTTGGTCGCTCATGCTAGCGCGCCTCCCCGGCTTCGCCTGCGGCCTCTTCCCGCGCACGGTCCACCAAATTGTCCCACCTGTTCGCCCGGCTGACATAGAGGTGCATCAGGATCCAGGTCATCGCGAACTGCGCGAACGCGTAGATGTACGCCAGCGTTAGCGGGCCGATCACCTTCACGTTCAAAACCGTCGTGAACGCCGCCAGGAACGGCAGCCCGAAGTAGAAGACCATGAAGAAGATCGTCGCCGGTATGATGAATGCTCTCTTGGCCCTCACCAACTCCTTGAAGGCCGGGGTTCGCTCTACGCGAACCCACTCGTTGTTGCGCTCCACCCCACTCCTTTCGCCCTTTCCCGAACGATTTGGCACTATATGGGATGCCTTGTATACAGTCAAGCGTATACGCTTTGGCGTACACGAACGCCCAAACTACCCGGGCAAAAGATAACCCCCCGCGCTCCCGGGAGCGCGGGGGGTTTGGACCGTTCTGACCCGGTGCCTACGCCCTGGCACCCTCGGGTTGGGCGGCGGGGGCTTCCGAGCCGCGGGTCGGTGGCCTGACGATAAAGGCGACGCCGGCGCTGGCGACCATGATGACGGCGATGATGTAGAAAGCCGCCGTATAGGAGCCGGTCGAGTCGATGATGTAGGAGATAAGGAGCGGGCCGAGCACGCCGCCGAAGCTCCATGCGGTGAGCATGAGGCCGTAGATCTTGCCGACGTTCGCCGGCCCGAAGTAGTCGGCGTTGAAGGCCGGCATCGTCCCGAACCCGCCGCCGTAGCAGGAGATGATGATAAACGAGATGATGGCGAGCACCACGTACACCGTGCCGACGAAGGGCAGCAGGGCGAAGAGCACCGCCTGGAGCAGGAACATCACGAGAAAGACCCACTTGCGTCCGATAGCGTCAGAGAGCCAGGCCCAGAAGAACCGCCCGAGGGCGTTGCCGATGGAGATGATGCTGACGAGGCCAGCGGCGACGGTCGCGCTCGCCCCGGAGAGCTCGACGGCCATCGGCGAGGCGACGGTGATGATGGAGATACCCGCCGTGACGTTCAGGAACAGGAGCGCCCACAAGGCGTACCACTGCCAGGTCCTGGTCGCGCCGCCGAGGTCGTAGTTAACGCCGGAGCTGTCGCCGCTACCGTCCGTATCGGGCTCCCAGCCGGGGGGCGTCCAGCCCTCGGGCGGGTTCTTCATAAAGAGGGCAGCGCCCACGACCATCACCAGGTAGATGATGCCGAGAATCGTGAAAGTGCTGAAAGGACCGACCGAGGCGACCAGGCCGCGGGCCACGAACGCCGTTATGAACGCGCCGCCGCCGAAGCCGGCCACGGCGATGCCGGTAATAAAGCCGCGTCTGTCAGGGAACCACTTGATGAGCGTGGCGACCGGCACGATGTAGCCGAGGCCGATGCCGGCGCCGGCGATGAAGCCGTACGTTAGGTAGAGCAGCGTGAGACTGCTCTCCGCGAAGCCGGCCAGGAAGATGCCGAGCCCGTAGAGCACGCCCGCCGTGAGCGCCACGGTGCGCGGCCCCGCGCTACCCATCCAGAGCCCGCCCGCAAAAGCCGCGAACCCCAGCGTAAAGATCGTGATGCTGAACGTCGCGTTTACCGCCGTCGCCGAAGCCCCGCCGTACTGCTGCGCGAGCGGGTCACTAAATACGCTCCAGGCGTAGACCGCCCCGAGCGCGACCTGCATCACGACGCCCGCTATGGCTATGATCACCCTGTTTCCGGCACCTGAGTTACTTGCCGCCTGGCTTGCCATTAGATTCCTCCCCTGTCATCGATCTACGGTGGACGAACGCAACCGCTGATGCTCTCCCCGGAATCTCCCCCCTTTTTCTCGCGCCGGCTGGCCCTCCGGCCGTGCTACCTGGCGCTCTGTGTACCCTCTCCGGCGAGAATCCTATCAAAACCGGCGTACACATTGAATCGCCCGCCGCGCAGGAACCCGACGAGGGTCATGCCGAACTCCCTGGCGACGTCCACGGCGAGGCTGCTAGGTGCGGAGACGGCGCAGACGATGGGCACCCCGGCCGTCAGGCACTTCTGCAGGATCTCGAACGAGCTCCGCCCGCTGACCATGACCACGCTCTCCGAGAGCGGCAGCCTGCCTTCGAGCAAGGCCCACCCGACGAGCTTGTCGGTCGCGTTGTGCCTGCCCACGTCCTCGCGCAGCGCGAGCAGGCTCCCCTCCGCGTCGAAGAGCGCCGCCGCGTGTAGCCCGCCCGTCGCCTCGAAGAGCCCCTGGGCCTCTCTGAGTTTGTCCGGCAGCGAGTAGATGGTCCCGGCGGAGACCACAGGTCCCTGGCCCACGACCGGGCAGCCGCGCAGCTCCAGCTGCTCCAGGCTCGCCTTGCCGCACACGCCGCAGGCGCTCGTCGTGTAGAAGTGGCGCTCCAGGGGGCGCAGGTCGTACTCGCGGTTGGCCCGGAGCTCCACGTTCACGATGTTGTAGCGTTGCTCGACGTCCACATCGGCATCGACGCAGTAGCTGATCCTCTTTATCTCATCCCGAGAAGCGATGATGCCTTCCCCGTACAGGAACCCGGCCGCCAGCTCGAAGTCTGCCCCGGGGGTGCGCATCGTGACGGCGACGGTCTGTCTTCTCTCTCCCGTGAGGAGCCTGATCTCCATCGGCTCCTCGGTCGCCAGGTAGTCCGACTTCACGCAGGCCCGGCCATCCTCGACGACCCGTACCCGCGTCTTCGTCTTGCTCCCGCTCCTGGCCCTGCCGGCCTTCTCTAGCATCTGTCTCTCCGTATCCGACCCACGCCGCCAAGTTTAACAGGGGGCAAGTGCTACTATGCCCGCCATGTTCCAGAGAGAGACGAAGCGTTGAGGCTCACCGGCCTGCCCAACGTCGCCCGCTACCCCGAAGCGGAGGTCTCGAGAAACGAAGAGACCATAACCATCCGCTTCGGCGGCCTCGGCTCCGAACAGGCCATGACCGTTCCGCTGAAGTACGTCGGCGGGGACGAGGAGGCGGCGGAGTTGTGGCTCATGGCCCGGCTGCAGGAGATCGGCTACAGGGTCAGGCGCGGGGAGAGACCTTAGCCGGATGTCCCGGCGTTGCTCCGTGCCCACTCGCGTCCCGCCTCTACCGCGAAGATCTCGACCAGCAGCGCTATCGTGCGGTTGTACTCCTCGTGCTCCGTGGACGGGCTCATGATCTCGAGCTCTCCCCGGTCGTAGGTGAGGCGCGGCGCGCTGCTGCTCTCCTGCTCGGCGAGCAGGCGTTCGTACATCTCCCAGCGCACGTTGTGAAGAATGACCTTCCGGTCTACCGAGCGTTCAACAATCTCCATTAGAGATCCTTCTCGACGCCTACGAAGTAATTCTATAGTGCTATCAGAACGAGAAGAAGGGCCGGAGCTCCCCGGCCCTTCTAAAACCGCCCGGATGTTCGCCTTATATTAAGCGGGGATCATGCCGTGCGGGTTGAGGACGTACTTCTTTGCCGCGCCCTTGTCGAAGTCCTTGTAGCCCTGCGGGGCCTCGTCGAGGGAGATCACCGTGGCGTTTACGGCCTTGGCGATCTGGGCCTTGTCGTGCAGGATGCTCATCATCAGGCCGCGGTTGTACTTCATGACCGGGCACTGGCCCGTGAAGAACGCGTGGCTCTTGGCCCAGCCGAGACCGAACCTTATCTTCAGCGTCCCCTCCTGCGCCTCGGGGTCGGCGGCCCCCGGGTCTCCTGTCACATACAGGCCCGGGATGCCGAGCGAGCCGCCCGCGCGGGTGATCGTCTGGACCTGGTTGAGGACCACCGCGGGGGCCTCCTCGCCGGCCCTGGCCGAAGCCTCGAAGCCGACGGCGTCAACGGCGCAGTCCACCTCGGGCTCGCCGACGATGCTGGCTATCTGCTCCTCTATCGGCGTGCCCTCGCCCACGTTGATCGTCTCGCAGCCGAAGGACCTCGCCTGCGCCAGCCGATCGTCGTTGAGGTCACCGACGATGACGACCGCGGCGCCGAGGAGCTGCGCCGAGTGGGCCGCCGCCAGCCCGACCGGTCCCGCGCCCGCGACGTAGACCGTAGATCCCGTCGTTACCTGGGCGGTGTAGGCGCCGTGGTAGCCGGTGGGGAAGATGTCGCTGAGCATGGTGAGGTCCAGGATCTTCTCCAGCGCCTGGTCGCGGTCCGGGAACTTCAAGAGGTTGAAGTCCGCAAACGGGATGAGGACGTACTCGGCCTGGCCGCCTTCCCAGCCGCCCATGTCCACGTAGCCGTAGGCGCTACCGGCCCTGGCGGGGTTCACGTTCAGACACACGCCGGTCTTGCGCTCCTTGCAGTTCCTACAACGCCCGCAGGCGATGTTGAACGGCACCGAGCAGATGTCCCCGACGTCGAGGAACTGCACGTCGTCGCCCTTCTCGACGATCTCGCCCGTGATCTCGTGTCCCAAGGTCTGGCCCACGGGCGCCGTCGTCCGGCCCCTGACCATGTGCTGGTCAGACCCGCAGATGTTGGTCGAGACGATCTTGAGCACCACTGCGTGCGGGGCGGCCTGGCTCATCCCCATCGCGCTGGCGACTTCCTGGGGCACCTCGAGCTTGGGGTATTCGGTGTTCTCCACCGCCACCTCGCCCGGACCCTTGTAGACCACTATCCTGTTGTCGGCCATAAGCCAGAACTCCTATCTAGAACCTCGTCTGCTTGCATTAACGTATGTAAGCGCCCTCTCGGCGCGTCGCTGAGCCCTTCCGCCGGAGCGACGGGGGCTTGTACTCTGGACGACCTCCTTTCCCTTTCCCCCGGTAGTCGATTCACCGGACGCTTTGACACCGTAGCAGATGCCCGGATCTCGCACAACGCATCCGACCAACCGCATTTTCGGGCGCGTGATCCGCTCCGAAAAAGGGGTATTCCGTAGTGGGGTTCACCGCGCTAGAATGGGGGGAGCATACGAAGAGGGGAATGAATGGGGAGGGGCGGTCCACCGCACGGCTTAGCGGGCGCCCCGGACGTTGTCAGGGATAGAGAGGAGCGGGAGTGTTTCTCAAGCTCACCGAGAAGGACGGGCTCTGGAAGAAGATCCGGAACCACGTCGGAACGACGGTCGAACACCCGGTAAGCCCGGCGACCCGCAATATCCGCTCGCGTCTCTCGGACGACGGCGTGAAGAAAGCCGTTAGCGTCTGCCCGTACTGCGCTGTCGGATGCTCCACCCTCGTCTACCACCGCGACGGCCGCATCATAGACATCGAGGGCAACCCGGATAGCCCCGTGAACGCGGGCACGCTGTGCCCCAAGGGCTCGGCCACCTTCGGCCTCCACAACTCGCCGTACCGCTGGACGAAGGTCCGCTACAGGCGCCCGTACTCGGGCGAGTGGGAGGATCTCTCGCTGGAGGAGGCGCTCGACATGATCGCCGCCCGCATGAAAGAGGTCCGCGAAGAGAACTGGGAGGAGGACGACGAGGGGGGCAAGAAGCTCCGCCGCTCCCAGGCCGTCTCCTCCATCGGCGGGGCGACCATAGACAACGAGGAGAACTACCTCATCACCAAGCTCTTCCACTCGATGGGCTTTACGCGGATAACGAACCAGGCGCGCATATGACACTCCTCCACGGTGCCCGGTCTGGGCATCACGTACGGTAGGGGCGGCGCCACCACCTCGCTCCAGGACCTCCAGAACTCGGACTGCATCCTCATCGAGGGCTCGAACATGGCCGAGGCCCACCCGGTCGGGTTCCGCCACCCCATGATCGCCAAGGAGAAGAACGGGGCGAAGCTGATCCACATAGATCCCCGCTTCACCCGCACGTCTGCACTTTGCGACGTCTACGCCCCGATACGCCCCGGCACGGACATCGCGTTTCTGGGCGGCCTGATCAACTACGTACTCCAGAACGAAGAGTACTTCGAAGAGTACGTCAAGGCCTACACGAACGCGGCGACCATCGTCACCGAGGAGTTCGAGGACGCGGGGGCTACGGGGCTCTTCTCCGGGTGGGACGAGGAGAAGACCAAGTACGACCCGTCGAGCTGGCGCTACGAGGGCCACCCGATAGACTACGCCGCCGTCGGCGGGAGCCAGGGCAACGTCGTCGGCGAGGCCGGCGGGCAGAGCGAGATGCCCCCGGACCAGCCGCGCCCGACGGACATGACCCTCCAGCACGAGCGGTGCGTCTTCCAGATCCTCAAGCGCCACTTCGCCAAGTACACCCCTGAGATGGTCGAGAAGGTCTGCGGCACCCCGAAGGAAGCGTTCCAGGAGGTCGCGAGGCTCATCACGGAGAACTCGGGGCGCGACAAGACGACCGCGCTCGTCTACTCCGTCGGCTGGACCCAGCACTCCAAGGGCGTCCAGCTCATCCGGACGGCGGCCATCCTGCAGCTCTTGCTCGGCAACATCGGGCGCCCGGGCGGCGGCATCATGGCCCTGCGCGGGCACGCCACCATCCAGGGCTCTACGGACATAGCGACCCTCTACAATATCCTTCCCGGCTACCTCGGGATGCCCGACGCCAACAAGGACCACGACACCTGGCGGAGCTACGTCGAGGACAACACCGCCAGCACCGGCTGGCTCGCCAACTTCCCCAAATACGCCACGAGCCTGATGAAGGCCTGGTACGGCGAGGCGTTCGACGCCGAAGAGGGCGCGCTCTTCGACCGCTTCCCGCGCATAAACGGGGACCACTCCTACTACCCCTCGATCATGGCGATGAAGGACGGGGAGGTCAAAGGCGCCTTCAACTTCGGCCAGAACTTCGCCGTCGGCGGGCCGCATGCCAACCTCGCCCGCGACGCCCTGCGCGCCCTCGACTGGCTCGTCGTCGTGGACGCCTACGAGATAGAGACCGCCACCGCCTGGAAGATGGACGGCGTAAAGCCAGAGGAATGCGGGACGGAGGTCTTCTTTATCCCCGCAGCCCTCGTCGCCGAGAAAGACGGTTCCTTCACCCAGACCCAGCGCATGCTCCAGTGGCACGACAAGGCCGTCGAGCCGCCGGATGATGCGCGGAGCGACGCGTGGTTCGTCTACCACCTGGGGCGCAGGATCAAGGAGCTATACAAGGACTCGACCGACGAGCGCGACAGGCTCATCCAGGCGATGACCTGGGACTACCCGGTAGAGGGCGAGCACGACGAGCCGAACATAGAGAGCATCACCAGGGAGGTCAACGGCTACAACGTCGCCGACGGATCCCCCGTGGCGGGTTTCGCCGCGCTCAAGGACGACGGATCTACGGCCGCGGGTGGTTGGATCTACTCCGGCGTGATGGCCGACGGCGTGAACCAGGCCCGCCGCCGCAAGCCCTGGACCGAGCAGCCGAACGCCGCCACCGAGTGGGGCTGGGCGTGGCCGGCCAACCGCCGCGTCCTCTACAACCGAGCCTCCGCGGACCCCGAGGGCAAGCCCTGGTCCGAGAACAAGAAGTACGTCTGGTGGGACGAGGAGCAGGGCAAGTGGACCGGCCTCGACGTCCCCGACTTCCAGGCCGACAAAAGGCCTGACTACCGCCCCGAACCCGACGCCAGAGGCGTTGACGCCATCCCCGGCGACGGGCCGTTCATCATGCAGGGGGACGGCAAGGGCTGGCTCTTCGCGCCGGTCGGCCTCAAGGACGGGCCGCTGCCCATCCACTACGAGCCCGTCGAATCGCCCGTGCCGAACCTGCTCTACGACAAGGTCCAGTACACCCCGACGGCGAGGCTCTTCGACCGTCCCGACAACCCTTACAACAAGCCGATGGACCCCAAATACCCGCACGTAGTGACGACCTACAGGCTCACCGAGCATCACACCAGCGGGGCGATGAGCCGCTGGCTGCCGTGGCTCTCCGAGCTCCAGCCCGAGCTGTTCTGCGAGATCAGCCCGACGCTCGCCGCCGAGGTCGGCGTCGAGAACGCGGACTTCGTCACGGTCTCCACGAGCCGGGGCAAGGTCCACTGCCGGGCGCTGGTCACCGACCGTATCCCCGTCTACAACCTGGACGGCCGCAACATCCACACCATCGGCCTCCCATACCACTGGGGGCCGAGCGGCATCGTCAAGGGCGACGTGGTGAACAACCTCATCCCGGTCGCGCTCGAAGCGAACGTCGCCATCCACGAGGCCAAGGCCTTCACCGCCAACCTGGAAGCGGGCAAGGTGTGACCGACTTCAGGGACGCCCGGGAGGCGGGAGGCGTGCGGACCCCCAGGGGCACGCGCGTCTCCCCGGATGACACCACCAGCCAGACCTGGCTCGCCGAGGGCACGAGCCGGGAGGCCATAACCCAGGACCTCATGGAGCTTGGGCAGTACCTCGCGGACAACCCCGCGATGGCCAAGAAGCGCCTCAAGCCCATAAGGACCGCGAAGAAGCTGGAGCCCGGCGTCTACTACAACATGGGGACGGGGATGGTGGACAGGGTGTACCGGGAGCAGCGCGTCGCGCTCGGGCACAAGATGTTCCGCGTCAGCAGCGATCCGGCGGCGCCTGTGGCGGAGATCCGGCGCAAGATCCTGGAAGGGAAGTAGAGATGGCTACGGGATTTTTGACCGACACCACGGTCTGCATCGGCTGCAAGGCCTGCGAGGTCGCCTGCAAGCAGTGGAACCAGCTCCC
>CADCUW010000384.1 GCA_902805985.1 uncultured Rubrobacteraceae bacterium | reverse complement strand
CCGGCGATCACGCGAAAACGCAATATCGAAGGACAGGCCATAAAGAACGACGCCGACCTGCGGGTTCAGTCCATAGAACCGCTCGGGCCGATGACCCTCTTCGACATCACCACTGGCACCGGAGATTTCATCGCCGACGGTGTCGTGAGCCACAACTGCTACGCCCGTCCGACTCACGAGTACCTCGGCCTGTCGGCGGGGCTGGACTTCGAGAGCAAGGTGCTCGTGAAGGAGGATGCGCCGGAGCTGTTGCGCAGGCAGTTGTCCTCGCCGCGGTGGGAGCCGAAGGTGCTCTCCATGAGTGGCGTCACCGATCCCTACCAGCCCGTAGAGAAGAAGCTTGGGATCACGCGCGGTTGCCTCAAAGTCCTCGCTGAGTTCCGAAACCCGGTCGTCGTCGTGACGAAGAACCACCTCGTCACCAGGGATATAGACCTACTCTCGGGGCTCGCCGGCCACGGGGCCTCGGCCGTAGCCGTCTCCCTTACGACCCTGGATGACGATCTGCGCCGGATCATGGAGCCGCGGACTTCGAGGCCCGTACGGCGGCTGGCCGCGATCCGGAAGCTCGCCGAAGCCGGTATTCCCGTCGGGGTCATGATGGCGCCCGTGATACCGGGCCTCAACGACCACGAGCTCCCAAACCTCCTCGCGTCGGCCGCGGACGCCGGTGCCAGCTTCGCCGGGTACGTCCCGGTGCGGCTTCCCGGCGCCGTCGCCCCGCTCTTCGAGGACTGGCTTGACCGGCACTTTCCCGACCGAAAGGAGAAGGTCCTGAACCGCATCCGCTCCATGCGCGGCGGGAGGCTCAACGACCCGGAGTTCGGGTCGCGCATGAGGGGCGGGGGCGTCTACGCGGAGCATGTGTCGCGGCTCTTCGGGGTGTCTTGCCGGCGGGCCGGGATCGAGCGCGGGCGGTTCCCGAAACTATCCACGGCCTCGTTTCGTAAGGATGGTGGGGTGCAGCCCGGTCTCTTCGAGTAAAGGAAATCGGACCCGGGTCCAAGTTGTGTGGTGGGCGCGGCCGTGCAAACATGGTCCGCGAGATGGTTCGTGACCGTCCGATGGGGTGGGAGGGTTCGTGTGGCGAGGCTTGGCGAGAGGGTGCGGGATGCGGTGGAGGACTTCGGTGGGAATGGTGAGGCCGAGCAGTTCAAGATAGACGCCAGGGACTTCCTCTCCGCGCGGGAGCGCGGGGGGACGACCGGAACCCGGATAGAGCAGCAGACCGCGGCGCTCTCGGAGGCGGCGGAGATCGTCAACCGGAGCTTCCCGACCGTTGATACGTCCGGGAGGTTCATAAACGCGATCTCGCCCGTGGTGATCCCCAACCGCCAGTCCCTCTTCTGGCGATTGATGCCCATAGGGATGCTCGCGGTCTTCGTGTTTCTGGGGGTCGTCGTGACGGTGGCCTTGAGCCAGGTGCCGGGCGGGGCCATGGGGCTCGCGCTCTTCGGGCCGCACCTGTGGCTGATCCTGATCGGGCTCGCCGCCTTTACCTGGTGGCGCCAGAGCGTGGTGATGGTGCCTGACGGCTGCCGGGCGGTCATCACCCGCTTCGGGAAGCTCGAAGAGGTCGTCGGCGCCGGGCGCAAGCTCCTCTTCAACCCGTGGAAGCAGGTCAGCTACATCGTCAACACGACCAGGGAGTACCCGTACAACGCCCCCATCCGGCAGGCGCCGACCTCTAGCCGGGTCAACGCCAGCGTCGACCTCTTCTTGCAGTTCAGGATCGAGGAGCCCGCGGAGTTCATCTTTACCGTCGGCGGGGTCAAGGGCTTCTCGGACAAGCTCGAGAACGCCATAAGCGAGGTAACGCGGGCGCTTATCTACGAGCAGCGCGCCGAGGACATCTACGACCTCGTCGGCGAGAGCACCCAGAAGTTCATAGACTCCCTTAACGAGCAGTTCCTCCCGGCGATCCGGTTCACCAACGCCAACATCACCCACGCCGAGCCCTCCAGCCAGGAGTACAGAATGGACCTCGCCGCCCCCGAGATGGTCCGGGTGGCCAAGGAGGCCTACACCTACGAGTACGAGCTGCGCCTGCGCAAGGAGCAGGACGAGGGCGAGCTGCGCGGAGAGCTGGCGTCATTGCGGGAGACGCGGTCGGCCATAAGCGCCGAGATCGCGACCTACCAGGCCCAGATCGACACGGCTAGGGAGCGCGAGACGAACCGGGCAAACGCCCGCGCCCGCGAGCGGATGGTCGAGGCCGAGAGCACGGCCAACGCCAACGCCTCCCTGCTCGAAGCCCAGGCGCTCGATATCCGGGCCGTGAGCAGCGCCGCAGCACCCGAGATCCTGGAGTACCGCTTCCAGCAGGACGTGCTCGAGAAGCTCTCAGGGGTGGCCGACAGCCTGCCGCAGGTCGTCCAGATCGGTACGCAGAACGGCGAAGAGGCGGTGGACTTCCTGGAGATCTCGCGGCGCATGATCGGGACGGGCGACGAGCCGCTCTTTACGCCCGAGGACATGCAGGCCATCCGCAACCGGATGGAGGAGATTCAGGCCCGCATCCGCGACCGCGCCCGCGAGATAGAGCGCCTCTCGGGCGGCCAGACCGCCCAGCCGGAGGAAGCGCGCCCGGCAGCCGAGGCGGCGACCGAGGAGAGGATGGAGGAGATCCGACAGTCCGTCACCGACGAGGCCGTCAAGGAGCGCGTCGAGCGCCTCGGCCACGACGAAGAGCCCGGCACGAACGGGGAGGAGGCCTGATGCAGGAGGCGATGGGGACCACCGCCCGGTCGGTGGCGAACGCGCAGGAGTTCTCCCGGATAAAGGAGGTCGTCTCCGGGTGGTCGGGGGTGCGGCAGTTCTTGCGGGGCGGGGACGGGGGCCAGATCGTGCCGGTCGTCATCCTCAAGGACCGCCGGCGCTACGGCTGGCTCTTCCTGCTGGGCATCGCCGTCTACGTGATGGGCTTCGGCCTCTTCTCGGGCAACGTCGCGGTCGCGGTCCTCGCCGGCCTCGTCGCCCTTTTCTTCCTCGCCCTCGCCCTCCTCTGGCTGTGGCGCGGCGCCATCGTGGAGATAGAGCAGGGGACGACTGGCGTCCTCTCGCGCTACGGCAGGATAGAGGGAACACTCCCGCCGGGGCGGCACTACCTCTGGCGCCCGTGGGACAAGGTCGAGTTCGTTGTGGATACGGCCACCGAGATCCCTTACCTCGCGCCCGTCGCCGTCTGCCCGACCCGCGAGAACGTGCCGCTCAAGGCCATAGAGTTCTTCCTCAAGTTCCGCATCGTCGACCCACTCGCCTTCGTCAGGACCATAGGCGCCTCCAACTTCGACCTCGTTCTCTCTAGCGCCGTGCAGGACGCCATCCGCCAGCGCAGCCGCCAGGTCAGCACCGAGAGGGCCTACGACCTGCGAGGCTCGGACGTCGGGGATATGCAGGAGTACCTGAACCGCCAGCTCGCGAGCTACGGCGTGCGCATCCTCGGCGCCAACATCCCCGATGTCCAGCTCCCGGACCAGTACCAGACCCACCTCGCCACCCGAGAGCGGGTCGCCAAGGAGCTCGCCGCCTACGAGCGCGAGTGGGAGTTGACGAGAAAACAACGCATAGACACCCTCCTCATGGAGATAGAGCGATCCAAGAAAGACCGCGACGCCCGCCTCATCGAGGTCAAAGAGGCCCGCAACCGCGCCCGCCAGGACGTGGCGAGGATGCTGGAGGAGAAGGAGACCGAGGCCCAGAGGGTGCGCCTCGAAATAGAGACGCGGGGCAGGGCCGCCCTCACCGAGGCCGAGAACGAGGCGACGGCGCTGCGCCACCTGGGGCAGGCGCACAGGGACAACCGGGCCGTCGTGCGCTACGAGCTCGCCCGGCGGCGCGTCGAGGTCGGGGAGAGGCTCATGCAGCACGCCCCCCGACCGGTCCTCGTTCGCGGCGAGGGCGGCGAGCAGTCCGCGCTCTCCACCCTGATCCTGGCCCAGCTCCTCCCGCGGTTGACGTCAGGGAACGGCGGCGCGCCAAACGGCGCGCAAGATGCCCTGCGCGAGAGGGCCCGCGGCCTCGTGGACGGCGAAGGGTAGCCGCCGACAGGTGCTACGATCCTTCTTTTCCGTTCTCTCCGTGACCCGAAGGAATCAGACGGGCTTTTGAGCGAGCCTATCGAGCCACTCGGAGAGCAGGGCCCGCTCCGGGGACGTGAACCCTACCGATGCTTCGGGTAGGACGGCCTTCAGGGCGACGGCGCGACCGGAGACCCGGTCTGCCTGCCCGGTCTCCGCCTCGGGGGCCGCGTCGGTGGTCACGGCGGCAAGGACCGTCTCGCGGGTCATCTCGGACAGCGTGAGCTTGGTAGCCCCGCCTCCGGCGGAGATCAGGGTCAGGACGACGCCAACCCCGGCGGCCTGGATCATGCGCGCCGCCTCCTCGACGCCCACGCGCAGCCGGCCCGCCTCCGCGACGCGCTGGACCAGCCCGCGCAGGATCTCCCACGCCTCCAACGCCGCGTCGGACGCGCCGCCGGGCCGCGGTTCCCCGTACATAAGCGCGTACAGGGCCGGGTTGGCGAGGCCGAACTCGACCGA
>CADCUW010000383.1 GCA_902805985.1 uncultured Rubrobacteraceae bacterium | reverse complement strand
TGCAGGACCACCAGCGGCCAGGCGAAGTCGTTCCAACGCCACATGAACGTGAAGATGGTCAGGACCGCCACTACCGGCCACGAGAGCGGCAGGATAACCTTCCAGAAGATCTTGAACTCACCGGCCCCGTCGAGCCGGGCGGCCTCTATAAGCTCGTCGGGGATGCTGACCATGAACTGCCTGACCATGAAGATCCCGAACGCCTCTGCCGCCCGGGGGGCGATCACGCCAGCGTAGGTGTTGACCCACCCTAGCGCGGAGACGATCAGGAACTCGGGGACCATGATGACCTGTATGGGAATCATGAGGGTGCTGATCAGGAGCAAGAACAGAATGTTGCGCCCGGGGAACTCGTACTTGGCGAACGTATAGCCGGCGAGCAGGTTGATGAAGACCGTCGCGGCCACCGCGATGAGCGCTATCAGGATGGAGTTCAAGTAGAAAAGCGCGAACGGGAGCTTGCCCCACGCCTGGGAGAAATTGCTCCAGATGAGGTCTGAGGGCAACAGGCGGAACTCGCCGCTGAAGAGCTCCTCCCTCGGGCGGATCGCGGTCGCGAACATCCAGTAGAGCGGGAAAACCATGATGAGCGCACCCACCACCAGTAATCCCCAGATCAGCAGGTTACCGCCTTTCAGGTTGCGCCAGGAAGCCCCTGACTTGCTGCTTGCCTGCATCGATTCGGCCACGGAGATCCTTTCTTCAGACATTCTCGCCCTGCCTCGTCATCCGCCACTGGAACACGGTAAAGACCAGCAACATCAGGTAGAGCACCACGCCTACCGCGCTGGCGTAGCCCATCTGGCTCTCCTGGAAGGCCATCTGGTAGATGTACTGGACGAGCACCGACGTAGAAGACCCGGGGCCGCCGCCGGTCATCACGTAGATCAGGTCGAAGACGTGCAGCGAGTAGATGACGTTGAGGATCAGGAGGAGGAACGTCGTCGGCCCGAGGAGCGGCCAGGTTATGTGCCTGAACTGCCTCCAACCCGTAGCCCCGTCCACCTGCGCGGCCTGGTACAGCTCGACGGGTATGGACTGGAGGGCGGCCAGGTAGATGACCATGCAGAACCCGATCCGGATCCAGAGCGTCGTGATGATCAGGGACGGCATGGCCCACACGGGGGACGAGAGCCACGCCACGCCCTCGAACCCTAAGGCCTCCAGGGCGGCGTTTATGACGCCGTAGTTGTCGTTGAACATCCAGGAGGCGATCAGGGCGACCGCGACGAGCGAGATGATCACCGGCACGAAAAAGAGGCTCCGCAAGAGCGCGAGCCCCGGCATCTTGCGGTTCAACCCGATCGCCACGAGGAGCCCCAAAGCTATGCTGCCCGGCACGGTACCGATGGTGTAGACGAGGGTGTTGAGAAGGGCCCGCCAGAACTGGCCGTCCCCGAGCATCTCCACGTAGTTGCCGAGACCCACGAACTGCGGGGTCCCTATGAGCGACCACTCGTTCAAGCTTATGTAGAACGCGAACAGGATCGGCACGAACACGAACACGGTGAAGACGATCATGTTGGGGGCGATAAATATGTAAGGCACCAGACGCTTCTGGTTGCGGCCCCACCAACTGCCGCGGTCCCCGACCGGCTGCCTATCTCTCGTCCCTGGCCCCGTGCGCTGGCTCATCGACACGCGAATCCTCCTTCAGTGCGACGCGCTTCGATTAATCTTCCAGGGCTTCCTGGACGCCGCTGGCGATGTTCCGCGTCGTCTGCTCCGGCGACTGGCCGGTCTTGAAGGCGGATTCGAGCTGGTCCGCCAGAACCTGAACGATGTTGCCGAAGGCCGGGACGGTCTGCTCTTGGGCCATCTTCTCCGGTACGGTCGTGGCCTGCTCCACGAAGCGGTTCATCTGTTCGGGGCTCTGCTTGTAGTCCAGCCCCTGCTCGGCGAGGGACGTCCGAACCGGGATAAACCCACCGTCTATGCAGAACCTGCTCATGTTCTCCTCGTTGGCCGCGAACTTGAGAAAGTCCGCCGCCGCCTCGGGGTTCGGGCTGTCCCTGGTAACGGCCAGCGCGTTGCCGCCTAGGTCGGAGGCCATCCCCTGGTCCCGGATCATGTACGTCACGTCCCAGCCGGCCTCCATATTGTCTACGACGAAGGGGATCAACCAGTCCCCGTTGAGCATCATGGCCGTCGTGCCGTTCGAGAACAGGGTTTCTATCTGCTCGCCGCTCTTTATGGAGGTGCTGGGCGGGACCAGGTCCTCGTCGAACCACCGCTTCGTGAAGGCCACGGTCTCGACGCCGGCGGAACTATCTATGTCCGGCGCGCCGAGGTCGGAGGTCAGAAGCTGGCCGCCGTGCTGGAACAACAGCGGCATCCAACGGTAGGCCGCCGTGTCGGTCTGCCAGTTGTAGGCGAACGCGTAGTCGGCTGCGCCTTCTTCTTTGATCCCTGTCGCTATCTCCAGAAACTCGTCCCAGGTCCAACTCTCTTCCATGCTTCGGGGCACCTCTATGCCGACGTTCTGGAAGATGTCGGTGTTGTAGAAGACGGCGAAGGTGTCGGTGTGCTGGGGCATGCCGTAGGGAGCGCCCTCGTAGTTGACCGCCTGCCATAGCGCCGGCGTGAACGCGTCGCCGTAGCCTTCCCCCAGGTACTCGGAGAGGTCCACGAGCGCCCCCTCGGAGGCATACCTCCCCATCTGCTGGTACTGGAGACGGGCGATGTCCGGGGCCTCCCCGGCGGCCAGTCGGGTGTCTAGCTGCTCGTACGCCTGCTCCGGCGGCACGAACTCCATCCTGACCGGCACCTCGGGGTTCTGCGCGTTGTAGCGCTTGGCGAGGTCGCGGAACCCCTTCTCCTCCCCGCTCGTGCTGCCCCACGTCAGAACGGTCAGCTCGCCGGACCCGGAGCCGCCCCCGCCGCCGCAACCAGCCATCCCCAACGCATAGGCCCCGACGAACGCGCCGCCGCCCGCCTTCAGGAAGTCCCGCCGGCTCCACCTGCGCCCCACCAGCCGTTTACGCATCTTCTCCCCTTCTCTCAGCGCCATCTCCAAAGCCGCTCATCCTTGCCCTTCCAGGCCCCTTTTCCCGAACCTGCCACCCACCCTGCCCGTCCGTAGATCCGGCGGCAGACTGCCCCCGATCACTTTGTGCGATAGGTGACTTTACAGAAGCCACCGCGCCCGGCGTGTTCACGAGTAGGTGCGGTCCGCCTTCTGCGCAAGGCCCCCCGGCCGCCTGGCCGGTCTGCGTAGCTTTTCACGAGCTTGCGCCCCTCTTTTCCCTTGCTGTAACCCAAGTTACATCTCATCCCGCCGCGGCGCTTCCGCAAAAGGAGCACAATATTCCTGTATACTAAGGTCGGGATGGAGAAGGACGTTGTCAGGACCGACCTTGACGAGGTGCCGGGCTTCGAGATCTGGCGCGGTCGGCCGTTCACCTCGATGCCTTTCCACTGGCACGATCAGGTAGAGATCAACTACGCGGTCGGTGGGAGCCTCACGTACCTGCTCGCCGGATCTGTGGTGGAGGTCGCGCCCGGTAGGCTATCGATGTTCTGGGCGGGGATGCCGCACAGCGTCGTGGGTGGGACCGAGGTGGAGGACTTCTACTGGGTGTACGTGCCGCTGGTGTGGGTCCTGCGCTGGGGGCTCCCCGATCCGTTTATGCGGCGGCTGATGAGCGGCGAGATGCTGGTCGACGAGCCGTCGGAGTTGGACCGAATGGTGCTCGATCGCTGGAACGAGGAGTTGCCGGGGGCGAACGGCAGGCGCAGGCGTTTGATCACCCGCGAGGTCGAGAGCCGCGTGACGCGGATCGCGCTCGCCCAGGCGGGCGAGACCGGCGATGAACACGCCCCTTCGGAGGGGGGGTCGTTGCGCAAGGTGAGCGAGATGGCCCGCTACCTCGCCGAGAACCACGCCGGACGGCTGCGACTGAAGGACGTGGCGCGACACGTGGGGCTCCACCCCAACTATGCCATGACGCTCTTTCGTCGCCGCTACGGGATGACGTTGAGCACCTATCTCACCCGCCTGCGCGTCTGCCAGGCGCAGTACCTGCTTATCTCGACGGACCAAGACGTTACGCGGATCGCCTTCGAGACCGGCTTCGGATCCGTAAGCCGCTTCTACGAAGCCTTCAAAACGGTGAGCGGGCAGACACCCCGCCAGTATCGCTTGCTGCACGAGATGCCGGATTTGCCTGATCGCACCCAGGAGTCCCCGTCCAACCCGTGCGCCCGCTAGCCGGCGAACCGTCAATAAACCAAACGCCGAGATCGGGATGTCGTCAGGTCCAAGCTCGAGGAGCCCCGGAATCACCCTCAGCCTGCTCGGTCCTCAGGTCAAGAAGCTTGAGGAGCTAGAGACACAAGAGGAGCCTCTCCTCGATCTCTACGAATTGCGCGCCGCCGGGATCAACCGCCTCCGGGAGAGCTTAGGGCAGGGACCCGCGCATGTGGAGTGATCGTACCTCCCCGCCCGGGTACTGCTCTCGAATCCTTCCGGGGCGACTCTAGCCGGACGGGCGTAACCGGGGCTTCAGGGCGCTGGACCTTACCATTCGCGTCCACGAAGGCGTC
>CADCUW010000382.1 GCA_902805985.1 uncultured Rubrobacteraceae bacterium | reverse complement strand
AGCGCTTCCTCTCCATGCCGCTCGGCGAACCACCCGCCCCCGTCCCCTTCGAGACCTTCGAGGCCGCCCTCCTACGCGGCAAGGAGCCCGCGGACTACTGGCTCGGGCGGTTCTTATCGATGAACGCCTTTATGCGCGACCTCGTGCACCTGGAGGACCCCCCCGACCCCGAGGAGGCCTACGGCCGCTACGGTCGTTGGCTGGACTTCGCCTACCACAACCGCGCCTTCTTCGAGACCGTCGTCGCGGACCTGGGCTACGAACTGGAAGAGCTCGAAGGGGGACCCGGCAAGAAGCTCTTCTAGGTCCTCAACCGGCCCCCATCTGCGCGCCTATCAGCGTGAGGCCGCCGTCCACGATGATGGAGGAGCCGGTGGCGTAGGAGCTCTTGTCGGAGGCGAGGAAGGCTACGAAGTGCGAGATCTCGCGCGCGTGCCCCGGCCTGCCGAGCGGGATGTTCGGGCGCTCTATTGTCGAAGGGTCGGTGTCCTCGGCGCCGGTCATGGGGGTGGCTATCTCGCCGGGGCCGACGGAGTTTACGGTGATGCCGTGCTCCCCGAGCTCCATGGCCATGACCTTGGTAAGCAGCCCGAGGCCGCCCTTAGAGGCGCAGTAGGCCGACGCCCCTATGCGGGGGACGTGCTCGTGCACGGAGGTGATGTTTATAACCCTGCCGCCGTTCCCGGCCTCGACCATCCGCTGGGCGGCCCGCTGGGCGCAGAGGAACGCCCCGGAGAGGTTCGTGTCTATGACCTGGCGCCACTCCTCGTAGGGGAGCGCGAGGAAATCGCCGGTCGGATCGCCGGTTCCTGCGTTGTTGACCAGCACGTCCACGCCGCCGAGGGAGTCCGCGAGGTCGTCGATCACGTCCGCGGCACCCGGCAGCTCGGTGAGGTCGAGGCGCCGCACCTCGCCCCTGCGCCCCGCCGCCTCGACCGCGGCGAGCGTCTCGTTCGCGCCCGCCTCGTCGGAGCGGTACGTGATGCCGACGTCGAAGCCGTTCTCGGCCAGCTCCTTCGCGCATTCCTGTCCTATACCCGAGTCTGATGCCGTCACTATGGCTACAGGGCTCATGCCAGCCTCCTCCAGAGGTTCGCGGAACGTCCCCGCAAGGTTACCCTGCGGCGTGGCGGACAAACGCGGGGCCGAGTGAGAAGCGGCGATGAAGGGTAGCATGTTTCAGGGACGGTACTACGAGGATTCGAACGGAGAGGCGCATGGCGATAGAGCTATCCCTATTCAATAACTCGGTGACAACGCTGGCAAACCACCTGACCAACTTCTACCCGGAAGAGGCGGAGCTCGAGACCTACGTGCTCTGCGCCAGGGTCAAGTGCCCCAACATCCCGGGCGGGAGCGGCCTGAACTGGGTCATAAGCCCCGGCGGCGACGAGCTCGCCCCCGGCGTGCTACGCGGTGTGCTGGAGTCCTTGGAGGCCGAGAACGGCAATGGGAAGGGCCACTGACCGCCGCAGAACGTCTATAAGGTAGTCCACTGGACGGGCCCGTCAGCGGCGTTCCGTCCCGCGTTTCAGCGCGTCCCAGGCGAGGGTGGCGCAGCGGATGCGGTTGGGGGTCTGGACGACCTTCTTTAGGGCGACGAGGTCGCCGAGGCCCTCGTTGGGCTCCGTGCGCATCATCTGCAAGAAGGCCGAGACCTCCTCCTGCGCCTCCTCGCGGCTCTTGCCCGCGAGCCGCTCGGCGAGCATCGAGGCGGATGCCTGAGAGATGGCGCAACCACGCCCGGTAAAGCTGACGTCCAAAGCGTCGTCCCGGAGGTTGGCGTAGACCGTCACCTCGTCGCCGCAGAGCGGGTTATTCAGGCGCTCTTCTATCTCCGCGCTCTCGATCTCGTGCCTGTGACGCGGGCGCCGGAAGTGGTCGAGAATGATCTCTTTGTAGAGCTCCTGCATCATCCTGGGAGAATTGTAGCAGGAGAGCCGGAAGCCTCGGCTTACGGAAGCCCGTGGCGGCGGTGCCACTCTTCTAGAGATTCTTCCGGATATTCCGGGAAGTGCTTTTCGCCCTCGCCGGTAGGGACCTCGCACCAGGGCGCCGCGTAGTCGAGCATGATGCGGACGCGCTCGGGGGGCTTCGAGAGCGGGGTGTCTACGGCGGAGGCGAAGGGGTGGACAAGATCAGGCCACATCGGGTTGAAGAGCCACAGGAAGCTGCCGCAGCGCCGGCAGAAGTTCCGCTCGGGCGCGCCGCGGTCCTGGCTGCTCGCGGCGTAGACGGAGAGGTTCTCCGCGCCCTCGACCTCCAGCGTGCCCGCGTCGGCACCGAGGTTGATGGCGTAGCCCCCGCCCCCGGCCGTCTTGCGGCAGATGGAGCAGTAGCAGGCCTGGTAAGGGTAGGGCGTGTCGGACTCAACCCGGAACCGGACCGCCCCGCAGTGACACGACCCTTCTAGCAACACGGTGCCCACCACCTCCGCACTATCTCGACGTCCCGGGGAACTGTTTACCCGCCTCGGCTCGCCGGTAAAGCGGGCGTGGGGCTCAGGCCTCGGGGAACCTTTCGAGGGTGATCGCCTCTTCGTTTCCATCCACCACAGGGCCGGGCGTGCGCAAGTGTTGCAAGATCCGTCCCTCCACGCTGCCGGGGGCGTCCCGCACCCGGAGCGGGCCGCCGGATACCGTGTACCAATCGTCCGTGCCGGCGTAGCGCACCGCGACTTGCAGCCGGCCGGCTTCGGGACGGCAGAGGAGTTCCAGCTCGCCGGTGATGGCGCCCGCTTCTTCGGTCATCACGCCGCCCGCGGAGGAGGCAAAGGCCGCGCGGAACTCTTCTGCGGGAGG
This sequence comes from uncultured Rubrobacteraceae bacterium, assembly GCA_902805985.1. Taxonomy (GTDB): domain Bacteria; phylum Actinomycetota; class Rubrobacteria; order Rubrobacterales; family Rubrobacteraceae; genus Rubrobacter_D. The sequence continues at coordinate 11,356 of CADCUW010000382.1, read as the reverse complement.
GGACGTCATCCCTTCTTGCAGGTTGCGAGCATCTGTTTGAGGGCTGCTTTCTCCTGCGGGTTGACGGTCAGGTCGTAGTCGGACTTGACGGAGATCCAACGCTTCGCGTAGGAGCACCATATCGCCCGGTTGGGCGGCTTCCACGCCTCGGGGCCCTTGTCCCCCTTCTCCTGATTGGCGTTGTCCTCGACGGAGAGGAGGTTGTTCGGGTCGTTGGCGTAGCGCTCGCGGAGCGGTTCGTCCCAACCGGAGGCGCCGCTTCTGTACGCGTTCGCGAGCGGGACGAGGTGGTCAATGTCTATGTCCAGAGGGTCCGTGTAAGTACGCGTGGTGTAGGGATCCAGCCACCGCCCCGACTCGAAGTCGCAGCCCTCGCCGACGACCACGTCCTCGCCGTCCCGGATCAGGGCGGCCTCCCGTACGTCGCAGGAACCGTCCGAAACGTCCCACCCGAACTCTCGCGCGTCGGACCAGTGCGGAAAGTCCTCGCGATCGTACCCGGCCATGGAGCCGGGGGGCGAGACCTCCAGGTTCTTGAGCGCCTTCCCCGCCGCGCCAGGGCTGACCCGGGTATTACGGTCCCCAGTCGCGCCGCTCTCCTTGAGGACACTCTCTATTTCGGAACAGGAGATCGAGGTCGCGGCCAGGATCAGGAGTAGGGTAAGCAGCGCGATGCGCCGCGCCGCTCGCCTCAAGGGCGTCTCCGGCCACCCACCTTGACGCGCTTGGGGTTCATGGCGACGTAGACGCTGCCGTCCTCGACCTTGACCTCGTGCTTGGGCACGGGTTTGACGGCGGGGAGGCTCTTGGGCTGTCCGGTCTTCACGTCGAACAGGGCGCCGTGGAGGGGGCACTTGATCCTGTCTCCCTCCATCCCGCCCTCGCTCAGGTAGGCGAAGGCGTGGGTGCAGACGTCCTCGAAGGCGTGAAACTCGCCGTCCACGTTGCACAGGGCCACCGTCCGGTCCTCGACCCGGTACTGCTTGACCGTGCCGGGTGCTACCTCGTCGGTGGAGGCGACCTTGTGGAACTCCGCCACTACGCGGCCCGCTCCTCGAAGCCGAGCCCGATCTTGCCCTCTATGGCCCGATCGAGCTTTTCCTTGAGGCCCCTGAGCGGGATGCGGCTCGTCACCTCGCCGAAAAACCCGAAGACCACGAGTTTCTCGGCCTCGGCGCGCGGGATGCCGCGGCTCATCAGGTAGAAGAGCTCGACGTCGTCGACCTGCCCGGTCGTCGAGCCGTGGGAGCACCTCACGTCGTCGGCCATGATCTCCAGGTTCGGCAACGAGACCGCGAACGCGTCGTCGGTGCCCAGGATGAGGTTCCTGTTGGTCTGGTACGCGTCGGTCTTCTGCGCCCCCGGCTCGACCCGGATGAGACCAGAGAACACGGCCACGGACTCGTCGCGAAGCGCGCCCTTGTACAGGAGGTCGGAGTGGGCGTTGGGGGAGATGTGGTCCTGGAGGGTGTGGTGGTCGAGGAGCTGGTTCTGGTCGGCGAAGTACAGGCCGAGCATCTCCGAGTCGCTCCCTGGAGCCGTCAGGCCCGCCTCGACGTTCGTGCGGGAGAGCTGCGAGCCGAGGGCGACGACGAGGCTGTTGATGGTCGAGTCCTTGCCGGCCTCGGAGCGGATGGTGTTGAAGTGGAGCACGTTGCGCTCCCAGTTCTGCAACGAGACGTAGCGCAGGTTCGCCCCCTCGCCGACGTACAGCTCGACGGCCCCGTTGGAGAATGCCGGGTCCTCCGCACTCGCGCTCGCGTACTCGTCTATGTACGTGACGCTCGCGCCCTCCTCGACCACGACGAGGGTGCGCGGCATGATCGAGCCGACCACGTCGAGCCAGCGGTAGCTCTGGATCGGCACCTCCACGCTAACCCCGCGCGGCACGTAGAGGAAAGACCCGCCCGCGAAGCCCGCCGCGCACAGCGCCGCGAACTTGTCGTAGTCCTCCGGCACGAGCCCGAAGAGCTTCTCCTTGACGATCTCCTCGTGTTCCCGCAGCGCCGTGTGCAGGTCCGTAAAGACGACGCCCTTGGCGCTAACCTCGTCGTCCACGCGGCTGTAGGCCGTCTCGGAGTTGTGCTGCACGAGCAGGGCGCTGTTCTCCTCGCCCTCCTCAATGAGCTTCTGAACGGCCTCGGGAAGGTCGCCCTCGCTCTCGGCGTCAGGACTCGGGGCGTAGGGGAGGAAGTCCTCGATGCGCACGTCGGAGATGTCCGTGTAGCGCCACGCCTCGTCGCGAAGGGTGGGCATCGGCAATGCCTCGAATGCCCGCCACGCCGAGAGGCGCTTCTCCGCGAGCCATTCAGGCTCGTCCTTGTACGAGGAGAGGGCCTTCACCGTCCCTTCGGTGATGCCCTTGGACCTCAGAACGTCCGGCGCTTCCTTCTGCTGCATACGACCTGCCTCTTCCGTGTCCGAAAAACGGGGCGGACCCGCAGAGGAGTCCGCCCCAAACGTTGTGTTGCTACAGGCGGCGGTGCTTAACCGACCGAGCCTTCCATCTCGAGCTGGATCAGGCGGTTCAGCTCGATCGCGTACTCGAGCGGGAGCTCCTTGGCGATCGGCTCGATAAACCCGTTCACGACCATCGCCATCGCGGCCTCCTCCGAGAGCCCACGGCTCATCAGGTAGAAAAGCTGGTCCTCCCCGACCTTGGAGACCGTGGCCTCGTGCTCGGTGTTGACCTTCTTCTCCTCGATCTCGATGTACGGATAGGTGTCCGTCCGCGCGTTCTCGTCGAGAAGCAGCGCGTCGCACTCGACCCGGCTCTTGGAGCCGACCGCGCCTTCGTGCACCTTCAGGAGCCCGCGGTACGTGCTCCTGCCCGTCCCCTTGGAGATGGACTTGGAGGTGATGAGGCTGGAAGTGTTCGGCGCCGCGTGGACCACCTTGCCGCCGGCGTCCTGGTGCTGCCCGTCGCCGGCGTAGGCGACCGAGAGGATCTCACCACGCGCGCCCTCGCCGGTCAGGTAGACCGCGGGGTACTTCATGGTGAGCTTGGAGCCGAGGTTGCCGTCCACCCACTCGACGGTGGCGTTCTCCTCGGCGACCGCCCGTTTGGTCACCAGGTTGTAGGTGTTGTGCGACCAGTTCTGGATGGTCGAGTACCGGATCCTGGCGTTCGGCTTGGCTATAAGCTCGACGACGGCGGAGTGGAGCGAGTTGGTCGTGTACGTCGGGGCGGTGCAGCCCTCGATGTAGTGTACGTAGGAGCCCTCGTCGGCGATGATGAGCGTCCGCTCGAACTGGCCCATGTTCTCCGCGTTGATGCGGAAGTACGCCTGCAGCGGGATGTCGATGTGGACCCCCGGCGGGACGTACACGAACGACCCACCCGACCAGACGGCCGAGTTGAGCGCCGAGAACTTGTTGTCGTCGGCGGGGATGATGGTCCCGAAGTACTCGCGCACGAGGTCCTCGTGCTCGCGGAGGCCAGAGTCCATGTCCATAAAGACCACGCCCGCCTTGTCCCACTCCTCCTTGAGGGAGTGGTAGACGACCTCGGACTCGTACTGGGCGCCAACACCGGCGAGCGACTCGCGTTCCGCCTGCGGGATGCCGAGCTTCTCAAACGTGTTCTTGATGTCGTCGGGGACGTCGTCCCAGGTGCGACCCTGGTTCTCCATCGGGCGGATGTAGTAGTAGATCTCCTCGAAGTCCAACTCAGAGAGGTCGCCGCCCCACTGCGGGGTCGGCTTGGAGAAGAACGACTCTAGCGCCTTGAGGCGGTACTCCAGCATCCACTCCGGCTCGTTCTTGTGCTTGGAGATCATGGCGACGATCTCCGGGTCTATGCCCTTCCTCGGGGTCCTGAAGAAGTACTCCTCGGGATCGTGGAATCCGTACTTGTACTCGTCGAGCCCAAGCTCCTGAATGCTCTTGTCTTCTGGCATTCTTCTTCCCTTCCCTAGCTCTGCGCCGCGGAGCCGAACTCCTGGCGCACCCAGTCGTAGCCTTTGTCCTCGAGCTGAAGCGCGAGGTCCTTGCCGCCACTCGTCACTATTCTACCGTCCAGCATGACGTGCACGTAGTCAGGCTCGATGTAGCGCAGGATGCGGTTGTAGTGCGTGATGACCACCGCGCTGAACTCCGGCCCCCTGAGCTCGTTGACGCCCTTGGAGACGACCTGAAGCGCGTCGATGTCCAGGCCCGAGTCGGTCTCGTCCATGATAGCGAGCTTGGGCTCCAGCATGAGCATCTGGAGGATCTCGTTGCGCTTCTTCTCGCCGCCGCTGAACCCCTCGTTCAAGTACCTCTCGGCGAACTTGGGGTCCATCTGCATGATCTTCATCTTCTCCTGGATGAGCCGGTACATCTGCATCGGCGCCAGCTCTTCCTCGCGCACGGAGTTAACGGCCGTCCTCAAGAAGTTCGCCACCGAGACACCGGGCACCTCGCTCGGGTACTGGAAAGCGAGGAACATGCCGAGCCGGGCCCGCTCGTCGGCCTCGAGCTCCAGCACGTCCTCGCCGAGGAACTCGATCGTGCCGTCCGTCACGTCGTAGCGGGGATGGCCCATGAGCACGTTCGAGAGCGTGCTCTTGCCAGACCCGTTCGGCCCCATGATGGCGTGTATCTCACCCTTCCCGACCTCGAGGCCGAGGCCCTTGAGGATCTCGCCGCCCTCGATCTCGACGTGCAAGTTGTCTATCTTTAGCATCGAACCCCGCCAATCCACCTGTAAAACCTTGCTACTGCAAGCTCCATTTAACCACGTCCCCCCCACCCCAACAATGTAAACGCATCACAACCAAGAACATTTCTTGAAACCCACGAAAACGCGCTCCACACGCAGGATTCGTGACCTGGATCACACCGCCCCCGCCCCTCCTGCGAGCCGTTGTCAGCCCAAGCCGTCCCAGCCCGCTTGTAACATGCAAAAGCCCGGTGAAATGTTCTTTATCGGGAGCGATTCCCGATAGGGCGTTCGGCGTCAGGCCTCTCCTCCGCTCCACTGGTCCATCTCCCGGCTGACGAAGTGGGAGACGATGCGTCGATAGAGGTCTTCGACGAAGTCCGGGTCCAGGCCCTCTTCTTCCGCCCACGCGCGGCGATGGGCGAGCATGGCCTGCTGGCGTTCGGGGGCGCGGACGCTATCCCGATCGGTCTTGAAGCGGGCCGCGGCGGCTACGTACCGGGCGCGGCGGCCGAGGAGGCGCAGGATCTCGCGGTCCAGGCCGTCTATGCCCTCGCGGACGTCTTCGATGCTCGCGCAGTCTTCGGGCGGTTTCAGGAGACCTCGCCCAGAACATGGACCTCGGAGCCCGCGGCGGTGAGGGGCGCATCGAAGTCCGTGTTGCGCGAGAGGTAGCAGAGGGCTAGGGACGCGCCGTCCACGGGCGACGGGGCGACGCTGGTTATCTTGCCGACGTTCTTCCCGCCCTGGAGGATGGGGGTATTCGGCGCGAGAGGCCCGCCGCTGGAGGAGATCCTGTACAGCGTCCTGTTCGGGTGGCCGCGGTAGTGCATCCTGGCTACGGTCTCCTGGCCCGGGTAGCAACCCTTCTTGAAGTCCACGGCGCGGTCGAGGATGCCGGCCTCGCCGGGGAAGTTCTCCGGCGTGAGGTCGGCCCCGAAGCGGGGGATGCCGGCCTCCACGCGGGCGGTCTCGTAGGCATCGGGGCCCGTGGGGGTCGCCCCGAGCTCGATGAGGCCCTCCCTGGCGCGGGCCACCGCTTGCGCGGGGCCGATGAGGTCGTAGCCGGGGGTCGGCGTGGCGACCCCCGCCGCGAGCAGCGTCTCGCCGCCGATCTCCACCTCCGCCGTCTGGTGCTCGGACAGTGCGAGGCCGCCGATAAGATCTCCGGCCCCGGGACCGTAGAGGCCCAGCACGGACCAGACGTCCGAGAGGTCTTCAAGTCTTACGCGGGAGAATGGGGCGTAGCGGCCCAGGATCTCGCGCGCCGCCCCCGCGCCCTCCGGTTCCGTATCCGCGAGGACGTCCTCCCCGGATCTCAAGACGCGCAGGTCCGCCTGGACGCGGCCCTTAGGGTTCAGGAGAAGGGCGTAGGTGCCGGGGTTGGCGCCGGGCGGGACGCTGTTGGTGAGGACGGCGTTCAGCATGCCAACCGGGTCCTTGCCGATGAGTCGCAGGAGGCCCCTGCCGGTCCTCTCGATCAGGACGGCGGTGGCGGGGTCTCTGTTTGGTCTCCTGGTGTTGCGGGGAACTTCTCTGAGCTCTTTCATGCGTACATTCTAAGACACGAGAGGAAGAACGATGGTGAAGACCGTGGTGTTGGACGTGGACGGGACGCTCATGGACACGAACTACTTGCATGTCGAGGCGTGGGCGCGGGCCTTCGAGGACTCGGGCCACAGGGTCCCGAGGGTGGAGCTGCACCGCCAGATCGGCAAGGGCGCGGAGATCCTGATCCGCGAGTTCGTAGACGACGATGGGACGGTCGAGAAGATCCAGGAACGCCACTCCGGGTACTTCGCGGACTTCCAGCGGCACGGCCACCCGCTTCCCGGCGCGAAGGAGCTCATCTCCTCGCTGCTGGACGGGGACCACGCCGTCTGGTTGGTCACGAGCGCCAAGGACGAGGAGCTGGAGCACCACCTGCGAGAACTGGAGGCCGAGGGCAGGCTCCACGGCATCGTCAACTCCAGCGCCGTAGAGAACGGCAAACCCGCCCCGGACATCTTCGAGGAGGCCCTGAGGCGGGCGAATGTCTCCCCCGAGGACACGGTCGCCGTCGGGGACACCGTCTGGGACGTGGAGTCCGCGAAAGGGGTCGGTATCCAGACCATCGCCGTGCTCTCGGGCGGCGCCTTCAGCCCGCAGGAGCTGGAAGCGGCCGGCGCCGCCGAGGTCCACAAAGATTGCGCAGCCTTGCTCGAATCAGGCTTTCCCGGATAGAAGAGCGAGCGGTCGTCAGCTTCTTGCCGTCGGTGGCGCTTGCGTTCCGTAGGCGACCCTGGCGTCCGCGTAGACCCGCGCGAGCGGCAACCCGGTCTTCTCGGCCAGGCGCGAGGCGTCCGCGTACTCCGGAGCCGCGACGAAGTCCTCGCCGTCGAGGCTTCCTATCTTTACGCGGCACCGGCCGTAGGGCAGCTTCACCGTGGCGTGGCGGCGTTCGGCGACCGTGCGGCCGACGCCGGTGTGGCGTACACCGAGGGCGCCGGTCTCGCGCATGAGCTGGCGTGCCAGGCGCTCTATGTCAGCCCCTTCGACCAGGGCGCAGACCTTGTATGCGCCCCGCCCGCGCTTCATGACGATGGGTTCGAGCCAGGCATCCGGCGCCCCGGCGGCCAGGAGCTTCTCGACCGCAGCCCCCAGGATCTCACCCGCAGCGTCGTCCACGTTGGCTTCGAGGAGCACGAGTTCCCCGGCGGGGCCTTCGAGTTCGCCGACCACGGCGCGCAGGAGGTTGGGCGCGTGCTCCAGGCGGGCGCGGCCGGCGCCGTAACCTACGGAGAGGAGGGTCATCGGCGGGGCGGCGTCCGTGAACCGGCCGCCGGTGAACGCGGCCATCAGGGAGGCGCCGGTGGGGGTGGTGGTCTCGCGGGGCTCCTTCGTCCAGCGGACCTTTGATCCCTTCAAGACCTCGAGCGTGGCGGGTCCGGGTACCGGCAGGTTGCCGTGGGCGGCCCGGACGACGCCCGTACCCATGGGCAGCGGGCCGCAAGTCACGGAAGCAGCGTCCAGGAGATCGAGCGCGACGCAGCTCCCGACGACGTCCACGATCGAGTCGACCGCCCCGACCTCGTGGAACGCCACCTCTTCCGGGTCAACGCCGTGGACCGCGCCCTCGGCAACCGCCAGCCGCCGAAAGGCCTCGACCGCGCGACCGGCGGCCTTTGGCGGGAGGCCCGCGTTCTCTATGATGGCGCGGATGGCGCGGAAGTCGCGGTGGGCGTGCTCTTCGGGGCGGCGGACGGTCACGCGGAGCGCGTTTACACCGTTTACCTCGGTCTTCTCCGTCGAGAGCTCGAACGGGACGTCGAGACGATGGAGGGCGGCGGAGACCTCCTCCGGAGATGCCCCCGCGTCTATGAGGCTGGCGAGGGTCATGTCGCCGGCGGCGCCGCCGACGGGTTGGAAGTGAACGTGGGTCAAGAAGGGGTTCGGACGGCCAGGGGCGCGCCCGGGGAGACCGTCCTAATGCCCGCGGCCGTTGGAGAGCTTGCGGGCCATCATCAGGGTGAGGACGAGGCTCACGGCTAGGAGCACCAGGGGACGGGGGTCGCTCTTAACCGCGTCGGTGAGGGGTGCCGGACTCCCCTTCCTGCCGGCCTCGCCGACCATGCTCGCCTGCCGCTTGACGGACTCGACGAGGCTCTTGCCGGCGTTGCTGATCCTGTCCTTGACCCTGGCGACGAGCTTCTTCCTGACGGCCTGGGGTGCTACGTGTTGTTTGAAGTCCCGAACGTCCGGGGCCATGCGGCTCCGGATCTCGAACATCTCCCGCTCTATGCGCTCCGGAATCTCGTTCATCGGCTTATCTGCCCCTTGAGCCAGTTCACGTTCTGCTGGAGGGTGGCGATGGTCTTGTGAGGCTTGGGGTCCAGGCCCCTCAAGATGCTAGCGCCCACCCCGGCGAGTATCCCGCCGACGACCAACAATATAGCAGAGACGATGAGCGCCGCGACCCACTGAGGGAGGAACACGGCGAGCGCGTAGACCCCGGTCAGGGACAGGAAGATCAGGAACACGAGCATGAAGACGGCCGCCGCCGCGAGCAGCCCCGCGGCGAGCCCGGCCCGCTTCCCGACGGGCACGAGCTCGGTCCTCGCTAGCTCGACCTGCTTGGCGACGAGCTCCTGGACCTGCGGCCGCAGGACGTCGACAATCTCCTTGATGCTCCGGTCGGAAGGCTCGGGACCCTCCCGCAACTCCCGGCCGAACTCTACGACCCGTTCTCGCCCTTCCATCCCGGCTCTCCCTTCTTCGGACTGTGAGGTCGTCTGGCTTCCGCCTTTGTTACCCTCACCCCCCGACCCGTAATCTCCCATCCTAACCACGAACGACTCGCTCACATCCTACACCAAATCTGTAGTAGCCAATATGACATAAAGCGCCGAACGTGGCCCCTGATGTAATATGGCTGGAGTTGTACAAGGGGAGTTTCGGGGGCGGGAGTATTTTTGAAGCTGCATGGGGCACTTGGCATCTCCACGGGTGACGTGGTCGCCTTCGCCGGCGCGGGCGGTAAGTCGGCTGCGATCCTCCAGGTAGCCCAAGAGCTCACCGAGGCCGGAATGACGGTCATAACGGTACCGACGACCAAGATGTTTTTGGGCGAGGTGGAGCGGCTCGGCTCTCTGGTCATCTCCGAAGTTCCGCAGGAGCTGGCAGCAAAGGTCAAGGCCGCGCTCTACGGCGGCGACGACTCGGTGGTGGCGGGGCGGGCCATGATCTCCAAGAACCGCATAGACGGCGTCGGCCCCGACGTGGTCGACGACCTCGCCCCGCTCGCGGACGTGGTGCTCGTGGAGGCGGACGGATCGCGCCGGCGGCCGATCAAGGGCACAGCCACCCACGAGCCCGTCATCCCGGCCTCTTCCACCCTCGTCGTCGCCGTAGGCAACGTCTCAGCCCTCGGCTCCCCCGTGGACGAGGACCACGTCCACCGCCCCGCCGTCTTCTCCGAACTGACCGGCGTCAGCCCGGGCCAGAGCATTACGGCCCGCGCCTTCGCCCGCGCTCTCGCCGAAGGCTCCCTCGCCAAAGTTCCCGAAACGACCCGCACCGCCGCCCTCATAACCGGCGTCGAACCGGGCCGCCCCATGGCCGACGCCTCCGCCATAGCCCGCGAACTCTGGCGCTTCGGCCTGAACGATGTGGTCCTGACCTCCCTCCCCCAAAACACCCCATCCCGTGTCTGGGTCCCGTAGAACCCCAACCCTCAAAAAGACCGGCCACCACAGGCACATCCACCCGTAGATTCGCCCCGGCGGGACGTCTCCAGCACCCGAAAGGCATCTTATCCAGAGAATGCTCTTGACCGGCGCATCCTATCTGTGTACCATTGTGTCATAAATATAAGACATTGATACGGAAAGGGGATGGGGCATAGCGGTCTGGATCGACATAGACCCGCGGAGTGGGGTTCCGATCTACGTCCAGCTCGTCGCCCAGGTGCGGCACGCGATCGAGGTCGGCGGCCTGGGACCTGGGGAGAAGTTGCCGACCGTGCGGGGGCTCGCGGGGGAGCTCGCGATAGCGCCCAACACCATCGTCAAGGCGTACAACGAGCTCCAGAGGGAGGGCATGGTGGAGAGCAGGGCTGGCGTTGGGACCGTGGTGGCCAGGGGTGTGGCGGAGATAGCAAAGGGGCGTCAGAGGGAGGCCGTCTTCGAACGGCTGCGGGCCCTCGTGCGGGACGCGGCGGCGCTCGGCATAACCGAAGACGACCTGTGGGAGAGCCTCGACTCCGAGTTCGAGCGCATACCGAGGGAGAGAGGGGAGGAAGGGTGATGACGGACGCGCGGGTGGAGGGGACTCCGGTGCCGGAGGAGGACGCGGCGATCAAGATAGAGGACCTGATCGTCAACTACGGCCGCAAGCGGGCCGTGGACAGATTAAGTATGACGGTGTCTCGCGGCGCGGTATATGGTTTTCTCGGTCCGAACGGCGCCGGCAAGACCAGCACCATAAAGACCCTGATGGGTTTCCGAGGACCAGACGGCGGGAGTGCCGAGGTGCTCGGCTACGACATCTTTGAGGACAGTCTCGAGGTTCGGGCGCGGGTCGGGTTCGCCAGCGAGGTCAACAGCCTCTACGAGGGGATGACTGTGCCCAGGATCTGCCGCCTCTGCCGCGACCTTAGCCGGTCGTGGGACCAGGCCCTCGTAGACCGCTACATAAACATCTTCGGTTTGCCCGAAAACGCAAAGATACGCAAGCTCTCCAAGGGCCAGAAGGCCCAGCTCCAGCTCTGCTTGGCGCTCGGCAGCAACCCGGAGCTACTAATACTCGACGAGCCGACCTCCGGTCTCGACCCCATCGCCCGCCGCGCCTTCCTGAAGGTCCTCGTCGGCGAGGTCGCCGCCGAGGGCCGGACCGTCTTCTTCTCAACCCACCTCCTCTCTGACATAGAAGCGGTTGCGGATACGGTCGGGATCATCAAGGGTGGGAAGCTACTCGTAAGCGGCGACCTGGACCACATGCGTGGGTCGCACCGGGTCTTCCGCATCGTCTACGCTGAGGCGCCGCCCGAAGAGGAGGTGCGGAGCCTGCGCAACCTGCCCGACGTGCAGGAGGTGGAGCGCGAGGGGCGTGGCATAGAGCTCAGGGTGCGGGGCGACGTGGAGGCCGTCGAACGGGGGCTGCGGGACCGTCCCCATCGCGTCCTCGACGTGGACTCCACAGGCATGACCCTCGAAGATATCTTCGTCGCGTACTTGG
>CADCUW010000381.1 GCA_902805985.1 uncultured Rubrobacteraceae bacterium | reverse complement strand
GCTCGGTACGAACGGGCTCCCCGTGGCCGACGGAACGGTGAAGACCTTCGACCTGGCCTCGGGGAACGGCGAGATCTCGCCTGACGAAGGCGGCGGGGAGGTCTTCTTCAACTTCACCGCCATCCCCGGCGAGGGCTACCGCACCATCAGCCCCGGAGCCCGGGTCCGCTTCGAGGTAGTAGAACACGCGAACACGGGCCCCACCGCCCGCAACGTCCAGAGGGAGTCGGGAGGGCAGGGAGCATGAGGTTCCTCTTCGGCGGCCGGCCCACCATGGTATCCCCGGAAGAGACGCTCCCGGGCCGTGAGGACCGGCCGTTCGGCATCCCGGGGAGGCACCCCGTCCTCGGCAAGTCCCTGGAACCACCCTTTCCTGACGACGTGCAAACGGCGGTCTTCGGCCTCGGCTGCTTCTGGGGCGCGGAGCGCATGTTCTGGCGGCTGGACGGCGTGTACACGACGGCGGTCGGCTACGCGGGCGGCTACACCCCGAACCCGACCTACGGGGAAGTCTGCACGGGACGGACCGGCCACACAGAGGCCGTGCTGGTCGTCTTCGACCCCGCAAAGGTCTCGTACTCCCAGCTCCTCGCGGCGTTTTGGGAGGGCCACGACCCGACCCAGGAGATGCGCCAGGGCCACGATATCGGCACGCAGTACCGCTCGGCGGCCTACTATGGGAACGACGACCAGCTCGCGGCCATCGAAGAGACCCTGGCCGCCTACGGGGAAAGGCTGCGGGAGGCGGGCTACCGCACCATAGCCACCGAGGTGGCGCCCGCGGGCCCCTTCTACTACGCCGAGGATTATCACCAGCAGTACCTTCACAGAAACCCTGGCGGCTACTGCGGCATCGGCGGGACCGGCGTGGGCTGCCCTGTCGGCCTCGGCGCAGATGCTGGCGCAGATGCTGGCGCGGATGCTGGCGCGGATGCGTCAGGACGATGAAAGGAGAACCGTGATGGGTCGATTCTTCTCGCGCGGCTTCCGGGGTCGCCAGCGAACGCAGGAGCAGGCGGATCCGGACCGCGTGCCGCCGGGGCAGTACCTCGTGGACGGCTTCCCGGTCCTCTCGGCTGGCCCGACCCCGCGCACGCCACTGGACGAGTGGGACTTCTCCGTCGTCGGCGAGATCGACACGCCCCTGCGGTGGACGTGGGAGGAGTTCCGCGCGCTGCCCTCGGAGACCTTTACCCGAGACATCCACTGCGTTACCAAGTGGTCGAAGCTCGACACGACCTGGGAGGGCGTCTCCATCGACACCCTGCTCGAGCGCGCGAAGACCGCGGCCGGGTACGTGCAGGCTTTCTGCGACGGGGCCTATACGACCAACCTGCCGCTGGAGGAGGTCACAGGCGGGAAGGCCTGGCTCGCCTTCGCCTACGACGGCGAGCCGCTCGCGCCGGAGCACGGAGGACCCGCCCGCCTGCTGGTGCCGCACCTCTACCTCTGGAAGAGTGCCAAGTGGGTCAGGGGCATCAGGCTGATGAACGACGAGGAGCCGGGCTTCTGGGAGTCGCTCGGCTACCACAACCACGGCGACCCGTGGCGCGAGCAGCGCTACCGGGGGGACTAGGTTGTCCGTCTCGGCCCGCGGGAGACTGCTCTGGTACCTGAGCGAGGTCGTGGAGGTAGTCTCCGAGTCACCGCGCGCCACGAGCCTGTACCTCGATATGCCGGGCTGGGAGGGGCACGCGGCCGGCCAGCACGTGGACGTCAGGCTCACGGCCGAAGACGGCTGCCAGGCCCAGCGCAGCTACTCCATAGCATCGGCCCTCGAGGACGACCGCCTCGCGCTCCTCGTCGAGCGGCTGGAGGACGGGGAGGCCTCCCCCTACCTTGCAGGAGAGCTGAGGGCCGGGGACATGCTGGAGGTGCGGGGTCCGATCGGGGGGTGGTTCACCTGGGAGGCGCGGGACGGCGGGCCGCTGCTGCTCGTCAGTGGGGGCTCGGGCGTCGTGCCGCTGATGGCCATGATCCGGCACGAGACGGCCGTCGGCAGCGGCGCGTCGGTGTGCCTGCTCCTCTCCTCGCGCTCCCGTGAGGACGCCATCTTCGGGGAGAAGATCGACCGGCTGGCGGCGAGAGACGAGAGGCTGGAGGTCTTCCACACGCTCACCCGCTCTCGGCCCGAGGGCTGGCGGGGCTACGCCCGCCGCATCGACCGGGAGATGATCGAGGAAGTGGCCCCCTCTCCGGAGGAGCCCCCCTCGCCTTCGTGTGCGGCCCCACGCCGCTTGCCGAGTCGGTGGCCACGATCCTAATGGAGCTCGGGTACGACCCGGCCCGCATCAAGACGGAACGCTTCGGACCCACGGGAGGTTAGAGATGGATGGCCAGAGGCTGGACGGGAACGCGGCAGGGGGGCTCCTCGGAGAGATCTTCCCCTTCGAGATGACGTCGGCGGAGGCCGCCTGCGTCGGCTGCGGCGCGACGGCGAGGGTCGGGGCTTCGATGGTCTACGCGCACGGGATGGGCACCGTCGTGCGCTGCGCCTCCTGCGACAACGCCCTCATCCGCATCGCCCGCCACAACGGGGGCGGCCTGGGCCGGTACTGGCTGGACCTCAGGGGAGTTGCGTACCTGACGTTCGAGGAGGACACCTAGATGGACAGGACGACCCGCACCGGCCGGCACCGCGCAGCGCTCTTGGGGCGGCGGCGGGAGGGCCGGATCGAGACGACGGACGCAACCGACGAGAGGCAGGCTAGAGATGATGAGCACCGATAACGTCCTGGTGGACCGGAACGCCATCAACGCCATACGCTTCCTGGCCGTTGACGCGGTCCAGAAGGCCGGCTCCGGCCACCCGGGCACCCCGATGGGCGCGGCCCCCATGGCCTACACGCTGTGGGACCGCTTCCTCAAGCACAACCCCAAGAACCCGGACTGGCCCGACAGAGACCGCTTCGTCCTCTCCCCCGGCCACGCCTCGACCCTGCTCTACGCGCTGCTCTACCTCTACGGCTACGACCTCCCGCTGGAGGAGCTTAAACGTTTCCGGCAGTGGGGCTCCAAGACGCCGGGACACCCCGAGCGCGGGGAGACGCCGGGCGTCGAGATGACGACCGGGCCACTGGGGCAGGGGCTCGCCCACGGCGTCGGGATGGCGGTGGCCGAGCGCTGGCTCGCCGAGCACTACAACATCGGCGGGCACGAGATCGTGGACCACCACACCTACGCCATCGTCTCCGACGGGGACATGCAAGAAGGCGTCTCGGCCGAGGCCGCGAGCATCGCAGCCAGCTTGAAGCTCGGCAAGCTCATCTACCTCTACGACGACAACGACATCCAGCTCACCGGCCCCACGGAGCCGGGCTTCGCCGAGAAGGTCGCGGGCCGCTTCGGGGTCTACGGCTGGCAGGTCATCGGCCCGATAGACGGCTTCGACCCGGACGCCGTCGAGGCGGCCATAAAGGAGGCCCGGGCCGACGGGGAGCGTCCGTCCCTGATCGTCTGCAAGACCGTCATAGGTTACGGCAGCCCGGAGCAGGCGACGAGCAACGTCCACGGCGAGCCTCTGGGCGAGGAGGGCGTGCGCGCCGCCAAGATGGCGCTCGGATGGCCCGAAGAGCCGGCCTTCCACGTGCCTGAAGACGTGCTGGAGCACACCCGGGGCGCGGTCGAGCGCGGCGGGGAGGCGGAGGCGGCCTGGCTGGAACGCATGGACGCCTACCGGCGGGAGCACCCCGAGGAGACGGCCCGCTTCGAGGCCGAGGTGAGGGGCGAGTTGCCAGAGGGCTGGGACGCGGCGCTCGAAGGCCTCTTCGCCGACGGCAAGCCCGTCGCCACCCGCGCAGCGGGAGGCACGGCGCTGAACGCGCTCGTCGGTAGGGTCCACGCGCTGACCGGCGGGTCGGCCGACCTCGATACGAGCACCAAGACGACCATCACCGGCTACGGCGACTTCGGCTGGGGCGAGTACTGCGGGCACAACATGCACTTCGGGGTACGCGAGCACGCGATGGGCTCCATCGCGGGCGGCATGGCCGTCCACGGCGGCCTCATCCCCTACACCGCGACCTTCCTGACCTTCGCCGACTACATGCGCCCGCCGATGCGCCTGGCGGCCCTCATGGGGCTGCGCGTGGTCTACGTCTTTACCCACGACTCCATCGGGCTCGGGGAGGACGGGCCGACCCACCAGCCCGTAGAGCACCTGCTGGGATTGCGCGCCGTGCCGAACCTGACCGTGATCCGGCCGGCCGACGCCACCGAGACCGCCGAGGCCTGGCGCGCGGCCCTGCTCAACGACCAAGGCCCGACGGTCCTCGTCCTGACCCGCCAGAGGCTGCCCATCCTCGACCGGAGCCTCCACGCACCGGCGGACGGGCTGCAGAGGGGCGGCTACATTCTCTGGGAGAGCGACCCGTCGCCCGAGGTGATCCTGCTTGGTACGGGCTCGGAGACGCACATAGCCCTCGAAGCGGGCCGCAAGCTCGCCGGTGAGGGCGTGAACGCCAGGGTCGTCTCGCTGCCGAGCTGGGAGCTCTTCGACGAGCAGCCGGAGGAATACAGGCAGAGCGTGTTGCCCCCGGCGGTGCGGGCGCGGGTCGCGGTGGAGGCGGCGGCG